>NZ_JBGIYY010000023.1:0-78751 GCF_041380235.1 Glaciecola sp. SC05 | reverse complement strand
GCGGCAGTATTGCAACTCAGAATAACTATTGTCGGTAATTATCATGATTAAATATTCGTGGGGATCCTTCAGGGTCAGTGGCAAAGTTTTGTATTGGTATGCTAAGTTTTGCGCTGGTATGTAAGCACTCAAAATCTTGGTACACCGAATTCAGAATACCTAGACACTATGATTTTGATTGAGATTACAGCGTTCATGCTGCGTAAAGTGGCTCGCTTTTTAAGACTGCGACATCATGTTAAGCTAAAGATAGTGTAAATAAGGCAGATATTAATAAACAGGCAATACGATTAACATAAGGTTTACTGGAGATATCACATGAAAGTTCGCATGGCTTTTTTTCTGAACCTGATGATTTGGACGATACTCCTTTCACAACCTCACGCAAATGCCGAATCTTTAATTCAGGTTAAGCCTCAATCGCTGCAAAAAAACTTATTCTCAAAAGCGAACACAAATGCTGATCGCGTCAGCTTATTTATTTATCCAGAACCTGCTGAATTAATTCATACTGGGGTTGTTCTGTACTATACGCCAGACCTATTAGATTATTTTGGAAACGACGTCACCTTACTGGCCAATTTTATCGATGATAATATTGAGGTTAGTAATCAGGTCATGGTTAATTCTGGTTTAGGTTTAAGACGACAAGTCGCAGCGATTTTACCCGTTTCAGAGGAGTACAACGACGCTCTTCTATACGAACGAGACCGAAGCGATATTGTCAATTATGCCATGATCTGGGCCGCAGGAAGCAATGGTCGAGACCCTTCTACATTCTCTGGCAGTTTTGCCAATCAATTGCAGAGCGCCGTTCTGGATAGATTAAGTGCATCATATGCCAGCGTTATACAAAGACACTATAAAAGACCAAATGGCAGTTCTGGATATTATGGATGGGCTGGCCTAGCAAATAGAGCCACTCCATACACTGTGATCACGCCATATGAAAATTTGCAACATAACCCACTACTACTCGCGCACGAACTCGGACACAGTGACGGGCTTTTCCACCACCGAGGACCCGGTGACGCAAACGCGACGCAGACTAACTATGCTGCAACATGCGATGGCAATTATTCTCTGATGCATGGTGCGTTTATCGACTATGACGACCTTTTCTTTTCAGACCCAAATCACACACATGCAGTCACTGGAAAAGAGTGCGGTGAAATAGGCGTGAATCACGCTGTTGCTTACTTACAAAATGGCATCGATAACGACTGGCATGAGACGGGCTTTTTTATTCCCAATGTCTCTGGAAACCTAGCCCCAGAAACAAAAGGACAAGTGTCATTGTCTCTACTGAGTGATGAGTTTGTTCAAGGCACATCAATACAGGGTGAAGTATTTTGGCAAGGCTTAAACCCTGACGATATCGCCTCGGTGACCGTTATTATGGATGACTACTTACAAAGCAGCGCATCGAGTTTTGCAGACCTTCCACTATTAACCATTGAATACTCGGGCCAACCGACTTCGACTTTTTCATTTCAATTACCGGCTGATCAAATCATCAATCAAGCACAAACTTTTCGCTTGAAGTTAGACTACCAGCACGGGGTGAATATTGATCAGCAGGCGAACAACGCGACAGCCTCGATTGTTGCAGAAACGACCCCTAGAATTGGCGAATTCTCATTTGATGCGGCTAACATTGTCACCCGTGAAGGCGAGCTTATTAACGTAATTATTAATCGTACTAATGGCGCTGATTCTCAAGTTACTGTTGGGTTTGAAATTGCCGACACAAGTTCCGCTGGTGCAAATGATGTGTCTTTTTCTGAATCACTGGTTTTTGCGGAAAATGAAACTCAGAAATCGCTTTCGGTAAATATCGAAAGTGACGATCTCGTTGAAGGCGATGAAGTACTCAGCATCCGGCTAATCAATGTCAATACTGGAATCATTGCGCAAACCGACATTACTATAGACGACGTGGTTATTGGTCGGCTAGCGTTACCAACGAATTCATATACGGTTAATGAGGGCGAGTCTGTCAACATAAGCGTAATAAGGGAGCTGGGAACTGATGGACAACTATCGGCAACTTTGACTTCTAGCAGCGGAACGGCAAGTCAAAGCGACTATAACGTTAGCTCCCAAATTAGCATTTCTGATTCGCAGCAAAGCGCACAAATTAGCTTTAGTGCATTATCTGACAGTCTAAGCGAAGCAAGCGAGACGGTTATCCTAACCCTATCGTCAACTGATGTTGCCATCTCAGGTGATCCGGATATAACGATCACGATTGTGAACGTTGCACCGCCAAGTAACTCAGGTGGCAATCCAAGTCCTCCATCATCTGCAAGCAGCTCAGGAGGAGCAGCGTCACCTTTTCTCGGTTTACTTTTGCTATTAATTTACGCGTGGAAAGTTTCGATGCGCAAAATTAAAACCCCAAAGCTTTAATCGATAACTTTAGACACGCCCCTGTCGCGAGCATCCGACGCGGGCATTAAAATGTCGCCCTCACGCCATATGAGCTGAATATCACCAAACTCCCATTCGTGTGCTTCGATGCGATAACCACGCGCATTTAACTGCGATTTAGTAGTGTCGGACAATGGTATAGATGGACTGTACGTAACTAAGTCGGGGGGTAGCAATTGATGGTGAAAGCGGCCTGCGCTAGCAGCGTCCTTAGGCGACATACCGAAGTCGATAATATTGACAATCGTCTGAAATACCGAGGTAAAAATCGTTGAGCCACCGGGCGTTCCAACGGTCAATATAGCTTGGTTATCTTTTAATAAAATAGTAGGTGACATCGAAGACAGCATTCGCTTACCCGGCTGAATCTCATTGGCGGTATTGCCTACTACGCCAAACACATTCGGCACACCCGGTTTGACACTAAAATCATCCATTTCATTGTTAAGCAAAAACCCCGCCCCCTCGACCACCACCCCAGAGCCATAGCTCCAATTTAAGGTGTAAGTGTTTGATACGGCATTGCCGTGTTTGTCAACAATCGAATAATGCGTGGTATTAGGTGATGATAAACCAGGCTTGACTGCTTTTAACTCAGAAATGTTAACAGCATCGACCTCCATCGCACGCTGCTTGATATATTCATCGCTAAGCAATTTACTGATGTCAATGTCCACAAAACCCGGATCCCCAAGGTACTCAGCTCGATCAGCAAAAACACGCTTCGACATTTCCGCTACCAGGTGCACATATTGCGCAGAGTTATGCCCATGCCCAATAAACTCTTTGGCTAAATAGTCTTTCATTTTGAGCAATTGAATGACACCGAAGCCACCAGAGCTTGGCGGTGGGGCTGATAGAATTTGATAGTCTCGCCATTGCGAGCTTAATGGCTCTCGCCAAATGGCTTTGTAAGCTTGTAAGTCTTCGGCGCTAATCATGCCACCTGTCTTTTGCATGTGTTTGACAATGAATGCCGCGGTTTGCCCTGTGTAGAAGTCGTCCTGCCCCTCATTTGCAATGCGCGTGAGCGTTGCGGCTAGTTCAGGCTGTTTAAACGGCTTTCCCTCTTCAATTTGTGCAAAATATTTACCGAAGTTCGTTAGGCCGTCAAACCGCGCATAATTTTCTTGAACATCTTTCAACAGGTTACTATGCGGAACAAAGCCTTCTTTTGCTAATTTAATAGCCGGAGCGAGCAATATATTCCAAGGTAAGCTTCCAAATTTTTGATGCGCTTCCCACATGCCCGCAACCGTCCCCGGCACGCCAGCAGCCAAGGGGCCAATTAGACTCAGATTTTGAATAACTGCGCGCTCGTCATCTAAAAACATATCGCGATGCGCGGCAAGCGGCGCGACTTCGCGATAATCTAAAAAGAAGGGTTTACCGTCCATGTAAATCAGCATGAAACCGCCACCACCGATGTTTCCTGCATCGAGATAAGTCACTGCCAGCGAAAAGCCTACTGCAATGGCAGCATCAACTGCGTTGCCCCCTGCTAGGAGTATTTCTTCAGCGACTTGTGCACCATATTTGTCGGGAATAGCCACAGCAGCATGCGCTGCGGTGGTTTGCGCTTGGCTTTGAGAAAGTACATGTGTATTAAATACAATACACAGAACTAGTAAGGCAATGGAACAAGGTTTTATGATTAGTTTCATATATTCACCGATAGTGGGGCAGTAGAGTAAAAAATGTTAGGCGCCTCATCAAACCTGTGAACAGAGCATTGATTATAGCGCTAATCAGATTAAGCTATCTTGGAAAGATAAACAATCAAGGCATGTTTAACAAAAAAGTGACATTTACATTGTAGTTTCCTAAAAACATATTTTGCTTAAGCTCTTAGTACGCAGTTTCTTCGGCACACCACACGCCTTATGCCTTTCGCACAAAATTACCCTGAAGATAAAACGACGCTGAACGCAATAAGTTAATCTAGTCATATCCAAATATTTATTTCTAAGCAAAGATTGTTTTTTTAAGCGTTCAGCATCATATTGGTAAGCAATTAACAGACGCTTTTTTGGAAACTGATATACCATGAGAATTTTACTATTTTTAGGCACCAACATCGCCATTTTGGCGCTATTGAGCTTAACCTTCAGCATTTTTGGTATGGAGGGTTTACTTGCTGAAAATGGCATTGATTTGAATCTTCAAGCATTGTTGCTGTATTCAGTCGTTATAGGTTTTGCTGGCTCGTTTATCTCTTTGTTTATTTCTAAGTGGATGGCAAAGCGCAGCATGGGGGTGCACGTAATTACAAGCCCAACAAACGATACCGAGCGCTGGCTGGTGCAAACTGTCAAGTTGCAGGCTGAACGCGCCAATATCGGCATGCCGGAGGTAGGTATTTTTGATCACCCCTCCCCCAATGCATTTGCCACCGGCTGGAATAAAAACAACGCTTTGGTAGCCGTCAGCACCGGCTTAATGCAATCAATGAATAAAAATGAAGTAGAAGCAGTATTGGCACATGAAGTTAGCCATGTGGCCAATGGCGATATGGTCACCATGACGCTGATTCAAGGTGTGGTAAACGCCTTTGTGGTGTTTTTATCGCGGGTTATAGGGCACGTGGTTGACCGAGTTGTATTTAAAGTAGAGCGTGGCCACGGGCCCGCTTTTTGGATTGTCTCGTTTGTTGCCCAAATTGTATTAGGTTTCTTAGCAATGGCAATTGTGATGTGGTTCTCTCGCAAGCGCGAATTTAGAGCCGACATTGGCGGAGCCAAACTAGCGGGTAGACAAAACATGATAGCGGCCTTAGAAAGACTCAAAGAAGGTCAGGATGCACCTAAAATGCCAGATGAAATGGCTGCTTTCGCCATAAACGCAGGCAATGTTCAGAAGTTATTTGCCAGCCACCCGCCTCTTGAAGACCGGATCCAAGCTTTAAAAAATATGCGCTAACTGAGTAATTCAACTAAGCACTAATATGCGTCTCGTTTGTTAGTGCTTTTTTGTGTTTTGCTGCTGCCATACTTTGGGCGATACGCCCACTTTTTTGCGAAAGGCTCGCGCCAGCGCAGAGCCATTTTCATAGCCAACCTTTTCTGCTACTACACTCACTGTATCGCCCTGCAATAATGCATTTTGCGCCACGCTCATGCGCCAGTCGGTAAGATATTCACCCGGTGTTTCCCCCACTACGTCACGAAACAAATCGGCAAACTTAGAACGCGACATAAACGCTAGCTCAGCCATCGCCTCAAGACTCCATGGATATTCTGGCAGTGCATGGATTTGCGTGATCACGTTTGCTAGCTGCGGATGGGCTAAGCCCGCTAGCATGCCGTGGGAGACTTGATTACTGTCGAGGATTTCTCTGAGCACTTGGATGATCAAGATATCGCACATACGGTCAATCATCGGCATGCGCCCGCACTTGCTGTCAAATGCCTCTTTGAACAGCCACTTTGCAGATTTTTTTAGCTCAGGAAACCGGCTTAATTGAAATTTTAAAAACGGTGGCAAGGCATTGGTGATGGGATTAGACGCAACATCCTCATAGTTGATAGTCGCGCACACTACGTCAGCGCCTTTTACCGGATCGGGCATAATCCTATGCTTTTTACCGGTAGGAAAAAACAGCACGCTAGGTTGACCCACGTTTTGCTTTTTGCCGTCATGATGAATCAACAGGAGCGATCCAGATTTCAGAATATGAATATGCCCTCGCCTACCTTGCGGCTCTTCAAACTCAGTGATCTCGCATAGCTGACCCGAAAAAAACACATCGGCATACATATTAAAGCGCTTTAACATTTGCGATAAACGGTCCACAGCCTTCCTTTTGGACGAATTGTATTATTTTAAAGACTACTTCATCCATTTGGTATTAGCAAACCCGCATCATATATATCCTTGCTTAGCGACTCTATGCCAGCGAGAAAAACTAAGGCTGATGGCTGTTTAGTTGCAATACAGGCTCACGCAAACTGGCAGCCCAGACTTGGTAAGCGACTGCGCCCGGATGAAAACCATCGATTGCCATCGCGTTAGCACCTAGGTCAAAAGGCAGAGCTTGATGGCTCACATTGGGTTGTTTTTTAATTTTCTTTAGCTGCTGCTTATCGAGCTGTTTTGCTCGACTACCGATTATCCAGCGCAAGGGCTGTGGCAACAGCGGGAATCTGTGTAAAGGCGGCATGCCGCTGACGATAATATGTTTGGCATTGAGTGTAGAGAGGCAATATTCATGCAGCTTGTCTTGCGCGACCAACCACTTACTGCTGCGCTGCAGGGATGTGACGTCATTCACACCTAAGCTTGTTATTACAATATCGATTGGGCTTGAGATGGTTGCCGCGCTTAACATGGCGACCATGTCTTTAGTTTGCGCGCCAGTTTTTGCAATCAGCTGCCACGAAACGTTTATGTCACCCTTAAGGACATTGGCTAATTGGCCTGCTATGGCATCATCTTGATGGTCAACACCGACACCGGCCGCAGACGAATCGCCAATGATCAGAATGTTGACAGTAGGTAATGCCTTATTATTTGCATTACCCTGCCGAGGTCCTGCCGCCTCTGGTAACTTAAGGGCATTTTGTTTAACCCGTTTACCTTGGATCAGTAAGACCGGAAAGGTAAGCAGAGCAACTAACTTATACAACACGCTAGTATCAGTCTGCTAATGGCGTCGAAAGTTGACAGTTACTCAGGCTTTGCCCATCAATCATCACTTGCGCTTCATTGCCCTTCGACCAAAACATCATGTCGGTATCTTCGTATCGCTGGCCTGATGCACTCTCTTGCTTAGGCAGTGAAAATACCCGCCCTGAAAAGGCCAAACTTGCAGACCCTGCGCCCTCGCGCAAGACTAAACTTTCGCTGTCGCAACGCCAATTGCTGCTAGTTATCTTTGCAGGCTCTGGCTTGTATAGAATAGGCGCGAATGCTTGCAAACTGCCGTCGTTATTCGCCGGTTTTACTTTCATGAGTGCGGCCATTAAAGAATATAAATCGATACCGCGCACCGCAGGAATATTACTGCCCGCAGCAAAGGCTGGTCCGTGTGCGATAAAAATGCCGTGCATGCTATGCCAAGCTGGATCCCATCCATGCATGCCCTTAGGTTGGCCGCGCTCAACGCGTCGCTCATAAAAAGGCGTACTTGAAATCATCCAGCCAAGGTCAGCTTCAGCCACAATATCCGGTATGCGTTTGTGCTGACTAAAATGGTAACGAGGCGGAACATCGGCCTTTTCCAAACCTGCATGTTTGGGTGAGCGGTGTTTAAGGCAGTAAAAATGTCATCTACCGTCATGCCGTCTTGCTTGGCCCATATTTGCGCGGCTGGCCCCCAATCTGACACCATGATTTGGTCTAAATCGATGAGCTCATCAAGCAGAATATATTGCTCAGCATTAATATCCTCCATGCCATGGTCAGATGTCACCAAAATATGCATCTCATTAAAAAGCCCGCGCTGCTCAAGCCCTGCTATCAGATTGCCCAAAGCGCGATCAACTTCCTGTAAAGCAGCAATCACCTCAGGATGATCTGGCCCATAGTCGTGACCGGCGCTATCGATCACTGAAAAATACAATGTTAAAAAATCAGGGCGTTCATCACCAGGTTGGTCAAGCCAAGCCAGCACTTGCTCTATACGTGTATCGTGCGGAGTATCGCCATCAAATGGCATCCATATGCTGGGGCGAATGCCGCCAATTTCGGCTTCAGAGCCAGGCCAAAAATAGGTTGCAGCTTTATTACCCGCTTGCTCCATAGTGTTCCAGATGGGTTCACCGCCATACCAATAACCATCGCCTACGGCATCACGATCCGCCAAAGTGAAGTTAGTTTGGCGATCAGGATCCCACATGTTGTTAGCTACCACACCGGTGCTGTCTGCATACAAACCCGTGGCCATCGAATAGTGTGTTGTAAAGGTTTTAGTAGGGAAAATTTGCTGCAGCGAATCGGCACGCAAACCGCCATCGACCAATCGTGAGAGCGCCGGTAAATCTGTTTTTTCTAAATAGTCATGGCGAACACCGTCGAGGGATATGAGTAACAAAGGCGGTGCGTCGGTCGGCGCGGCAATCATAGGATCAGTATTGGCAGCGGGAGGCCCTATTGACGTGCATGCGCTCAATAGAATGGCCAATATTGCCGCAGTCATTCGCAAATTAGTTACTTTCAATTGTAACGGTCCTTTTAGTGAGATAATCATGTAACTTTCTGGTAAGTAAAACTAAACCATAAAACCTGCCCATACAACCGTCTTTGCTCATCGTCAAATTGAGTGCAACGACTGTCTTTGTATAGCGCTAAATGCAAGCAATTACGCTCAAATCAAACAAAATGCCTTGTTTAATGGTCGCATTACAGCTTAACGGAATAAGCTTGTTGACTAACACTTTACACGCTCATCAATTCCCAATACTCTTAATAAAAAACGATAAAAAGCTCAACAGGAGTTCTGCAAATAATGAAGCCAACTGTATTGGACCGTTGTCAAAGTCTTACCTTAGTTACGCTATTTAGCGTAGCCACCTATGCCACCTTCTCAAGCGCTACGATGGCCCAAGACGTACCGATTGTTCAGCCCGGCGCCCCCGGGCAAGCTACTCGCATACTAAGCGCAGACGACGCAATCAAAATCGCAAACACCACCTTTACTCGCGACGACGTGATGTTTATGCAAAACATGATCCCCCATCATGGTCAAGCCGTCGACATGGCGATATTGGTAGAAGAACGCACCAATAACGAAGAAATCATTGATATTGCTGGGCGTATTCGTAAATCCCAGGCCGACGAAATTGCCTTTATGAGCGAGTGGCTAGAAGCCCGTGACCAGCTTGTCCATATCGACCACTCGATGCATATGGACCATAGCATGATGGGCATGGCGGGCGCTGCCGAGATGAACGCTTTAGCCGAAGCAAGCGGCACCGATTTTGACCGTTTGTTTTTAAATTTGATGATCCCACATCATGAAGGTGCGGTGCGCATGGTCAAGGATTTGTTAAAGCAATCCGGCTCTGCGTACGATCCAGTACTTTATGACTTTGTAAACGATATCGTTAACGATCAAAATACCGAAATCACTCGCATGAACAAGCTATTGGCTGGTTTGTCCGCTGATCCAAGAGTAGGCCTAAGTGCAGGCTTACGTGATGCCGGTGAGGCCTCACTAAACTTAAGGCTTTTATCTTCACTGCCGCGTCCAAACGGTTTCTTCGATCCTGAAAACCCGTCCAACTTACCGCCCATTAAACCTCAAGATGAATCAGAAGATGAGTCGGAAGAAGAATCTTCCGACGATGAAGCCGAGCGCGGCGAAGAAGGCGATGTTAAAACTGAATGGGGAGAGCGCTGGCCGCTATTGAGCTTTTGGAATACCGATATGGCATTTTCAAAAGACATACTGGTCGCCGGTAACTACCATGGCTTTAACGTTTATAAATTAGATAGCGAAGGCCTACCTAATCTTAGCAGCTCTATCGTATGCCCGGGTGGTCAGGGCGATGTCTCCATTGTGGGTGACTTACTGATCATGTCGGTTGAACAAACGCGCGGTCGCATCGATTGCGGACTACAAGGTATTAACGAAGATATCAGTGATGAGCGCTTCAGAGGCCTGCGTATCTTTGATATTTCAGACCTTACCGCGCCCAAGCAAGTTGGCTTAGTACAAACCTGTCGAGGCTCGCACACCCACTCAATCGTATCAGCTGATGACAAACGCATAGTGGTGTATAACTCAGGCACAGCCGGTGTGCGCGACGATGCCGAGCTAGCAGGCTGTATTGGTGAAGTACCCGGCGATGAACGCACCGCGCTATTTCGTATTGACGTGATTGAAATACCCGTGAAAAACCCAGAAAACGCACGCATCACCTCAAGTCCTGCAGTGTTTGCCGATGATGATGGCCGTGTAGCCGGTCTCTGGCAGGGCGGCGATCATGGTGACGGTACTCAAAGTACGCGCCGTACAGATGAATGTCACGATATTACCGTGTTTCCCGAGTTGAAACTGGCCGCTGGTGCTTGTTCTGGAAACGGAATATTGCTAGATATATCAAACCCACTTAAACCTAAGCGCATTGACGAGGTGTCAGATCCTGGTTTTGCCTATTGGCACTCTGCCACCTTCAACAATGATGGCACCAAGGTACTGTTTACTGATGAATGGGGCGGCGGTACGCAACCGCGCTGCAGAGCGTCAGATCCGATGAACTGGGGAGCCAACGCATTTTACTCCATTGACAACGGCAAGCTTAACTTTGAAAGCTACTTCAAAATAGATGCCCCGCAAACCGAGGAAGAAAACTGCGTAGCCCATAATGGCTCTATTGTGCCCGTGCCCGGACGCGATATTTTTGTGCAAGCATGGTACCAGGGCGGCCTTTCGGTAATTGACTTTACCTATACTGATGTGCCGCAAGAAATTGCCTTCTTCGACCGTGGCCCAATCCACGAGGAGCGCAGAATTGTTGGTGGTTATTGGTCAACGTACTGGTACAACGGCAAGATTTACGGCACTGAAATTATTCGCGGCTTGGATGTATTGGCGCTTGAGCCTAGTGAGTTTTTAACGGAGAACGAATTGGCCGCCGCTAAGCTTGCGGATATGGGCAACACCTTTAATCCGCAGCAGCAAAAAGCGGTAACTTGGCCCGCAGAGCCGGTGGTTGCATTGGCGTATTTAGACCAGTTTGCCAGAGATGGCGGCTTAGCCAAAGAGCTGCATATTGAAGTAATAGAAATGATGACACGTGCGCAAACCATGCTCGATAGTAGCGAAACCGATCGCAGCTTTTCACGCGCACTCAACCGCCTAGCAAAATCTTTGAAGCCCGATAGCAACGATGCAAATGCGAAAAGCCGCGTCGACGGGTTAAGCGACACCATGCAAGCCATCGCTAAACGGCTAAGGTAAGTAAATGACCCATCTTCAACTAGATATTGTCTCTGACGTGTCTTGCCCTTGGTGCATCATTGGCTATCAAGCTTTGCAGGAAGCACTCGGGCGCTTAAGTGGTGAAGTCACCGCAGATATCACCTGGCACCCTTTTGAGCTCAACCCTAATATGCCACCTGAAGGCCAAGAAATTAATGAACATCTCGGCCAAAAATACGGCATAGGACAGGCCCAAATTGAACAAAACCGCGAGGCCATTAAACAGCGCGGTGCCAGCGTAGGATACGAATTTGGCAACCGCGGTGGTGGGCGAATTTACAATACCTTTGATGCACATCGTCTGCTGCACTGGGCAAAACAGATCAATAAACAAACTGAGCTTAAACTGGCTCTGTTTGATTTATATTTTAAAGACTCAGGCAACCCTGCTGATCACCAGCAGCTTCTGAAGCTTGTTGGAGCACTGGGACTCGACGTTGACGCGGCCAGACAGATACTCAATAGCGATGCCTTTGCCCAAGACGTGCGCGCAGAGCAGCAGCATTATCAACAGCTCGGCATATCTTCCGTGCCCGCGGTGATTGTGAATAACAAGCATCTGATCAGCGGCGGGCAACCTACAGATGTGTTTGAAAATGCCCTTCGGCAAATTAGTGCAGAACAGCATTAGTTTGCATACACGTGGATGAAAAAAGCCTCCCACTGGAGGCTTTTTTAATCTCTTTTACTTCTAAGACAATTTGATTTGGCAACTATGGCTCAAAACTAAGTTTGAGTAATCGCGCATTTGCACCGTCTTCTAGAATAAAAATATCACCTGTTGGGCTTTGCTCAACTTCTCTCACACGGGTGTTCCACTCATAGCGCGCAGTCTCGCTTGCACGAAGTGTTGGGCGCCGTTCATGCTCTGTAAAGCTCACCCGCACTAAGGCTTTTGAAGATAGTCCACCAATAAAGCCATCGCCCGTCCAGTCTGCAAACTTATCGCCTTTATAAATAATAAACCCTGCTGGGCTAATCGCAGGCACCCAATAAGCCGCTGGGGCCATAAATACAGGGTTGGTTTCATGATTCGGTATATCAACATCAGAATAATGTACACCTTGCGACACGATCGGATATCCGTAGTTTCTGCCTCGCTCTATTAAATTGAGTTCGTCGCCATGCTTCGGACCCATTTCGTGCACCCATAAGTTACCTTTGGCATCAAAGTCCATGCCTAAGGGATTGCGATGCCCCAAAGTCCAAATTTGATCGGTCACCGCACCGTTTCCATAAAAAGGATTATCTTGGGGCGCGCTGCCGTCAATATTGATCCTAACCACCTTGCCTAAGTTACTGGCCATATTTTGCGCAGGATTAAATTTTTGTCTGTCGCCTGAGGTAATAAACAAATGGCCATCAGAGGATATTGCTAAGCGATGCGCGTAGTGGCCGTTGCCGGTCATTTTTGGCGCTTGACGCCAGATGATTTGACGCTCAGATAAACTTGCGCCATCATCACTTACCGTCAATACGGCACGCTCAACAATTGCACCACTAAACTGGTCGTTATTTGCCTCACGCTCTACGTACGATAAAAACACTAAGCCGTTGTCTGCATAGTCAGGATGCACAATGATATCGCCCAAACCGCCCTGACCACGAGCATCAATGTTTGGCAAACCAGCGACTTTGAAGCGCTTTTTGCCAAACGTATCTAATACCCATAAATCGCCTGTTTTTTCTGTCACAAGCGAGTGACCATCAGGCAACAGCGCCATCGCCCAGGGCATCATGAAGGTTTCGAGCACATCGGCGTATATAGTTGTGCCATCGGTACCCTTAATGGTAACTTTTTCTTGTGCAGAGGTGTCTTGCACAATAGAGAATGCCGAGGCTGCTGCGACCAGACTCCCCAATACAATTTTAGAAAATAGCTTCATTCTGTTGTCCTGTTTTAGTTTTATTTTATGCATAAATATTACGAAAATTTTCACAAAACAGCCCAATTAACTTAGCGCATAGCGCCGCAGCAAAAGTCCCAAGGCAATCAGGCGAATCCAAACATCTTTTATCAAGCTAGTCTTTGTTTATATGTTGATAGTAAAAGCTTATAGCGTTTCAATCACCAAATGGGTGATCATCTCGGAGCTCGCGCTGCCTCTTATACCGCCTGTCACCGGCATAGTATTTTCAGGGATGGCGCTAGCTGCTACTGGGAAGTGCGTATTGCCCGTCAAAATGCCATGACTTGGGTCAAAACCTATCCAGCCTGTTCCGGGTATAAACGCTTCTACCCAAGCGTGCAGCTCGTAAATTGGTTTATCCATTTCGAAATAAAAGTAACCACTTACAAACCTCGTAGCTATTCCATGATGGCGCATTAAATTTATTTGCATCCATGATAAGTCGCGGCAAGAACCCCTTTTTATCTGAAAAGTATTATCCGCCGTCAGCGGAGCGCCCACTTCGCGGTATTCAACTTTAAAGTCCTTGTGTATTTGCGTGGTTAAGTTGCGGATAAATGCGATCGTACTGAAATTAGACCCCTTCAATATGCCATCGGAATAATCGATGATTTCATGTGATAAAGCGGATTTCTGCAGAGCCGCATACAGCATTTGATATTGTTGGTCAGAATATATAAATGGAACCGTGTTAAAAGAACTCGGATGAACGATAAAATTAAATGGGTTATAGACTTTGGTTTGTAAGGTACTTTCTACTGTAATTTTAAGACTGTTGGTAAGTTGATCAAACCAGCAAAAATCAATAACGTTGTGCTCTTCGTCTTCAATTACACTATGGCCTTCCGGTAAAGACTCTATTTCCATAGAAAAACTGGTAACATCAATATATGGCGTTTGTTTAGGTCTAAATCTTAAGGTATGAGGCTCTAAGAACACTTCATCATCAAATAAATACTGTGTTTCATGAATAATCTTAAAATTCATATGGCTCTCCATAAAATTGCTTAACTGCGAAAGGGAGAAAGGGCCAAGTGTCAGCAAAAGGCTTAGCCATTAGATATTGTCTGCCTAGCCTACAATGCGCTAATACAATGGGAGATAATAGCATGTTTAGCGAAACTAGTTGAAAAGTGCTTTTGCAAATTGGTCGAATGCCAATAACAGGTTATGCTAAGAACTTATGGACAAGCCAAGACCTAAAAACTACTTGAAGCAACTCAGCCAAAACACAAAGCGTTAATCTCACTGAAAATAAAAACTATAAACATCGCTTTTTAATCGAATAGGAAGAACAAATGAAAATATACGGTTTCGCGAACAGAGCCATTACAGCCATACTGTGCAGTGTAATGTTGTTCGCTTGCGGTGGCGGCGGCGGTAGCAATGATATCGACCCCGTTGAGCAAGAGCGTGAAGCGCGTGCATATTTATCTCAAGTGCTCACTATTATGCGTGAAAATGCCCTTACCCGAAATGAGGTAGATTGGAGCAGTCTCGAGACAGAGGTCAACCAACTAGCAGTGAATGCGAAATCGATTAGGGATACATATCCTGCAATCACTAGAGCCTTGCAGTTGATCAATACCAATCATTCTTTTTTAGCTGACGCCTCAGGCAGTATTATTACCTACCCGAGCACTTTAACGTGCAACGAACAAGTCTCCTTTAGTCAACCGAATGTTGAGGGCATCGGCTATATTCGCGTTGATGGTTTTACATCTGGCGATAGCGACCAAGCCAATCTGTTTGCGAGCAATATTCAAGCTCGAATTGCCGAGCAAGACAGTCCGCAAGTCACTGCTTGGATTGTTGATTTACGCGAAAACACAGGCGGTAATATGTGGCCGATGATCGCAGGGTTGGGACCCTTATTTGAAGGCACGATACAAGGACACTTCATTGATCCGAATGAAGAAATTGTCGCTTGGGGCTATAATTCTCGAGCCTCCTATTTAGGTGAAAACAATGTAGTCGAGATCAATCAGCCCTATACGTTGATTAACCCCCTTCCAAAAATAGCCGTACTTAGCAGTAAACGCGTTGGCAGCTCAGGAGAGGCTACCCTCATTGCCTTCAAAAAACAGTTTAACACTCGATTTTTTGGTAATAATAGCTGTGGATTATCTACAGCAAATTCGTCCTACGCGCTTAGCGACGGCAGCGCATTGGTGTTGACAACCGCAGTCATGGCAGACCGAGACCAAGTAAAATATGGCGGGCCAGTGTTAGTCGATCAACAAAGCAATTCATCCGATACCATGGCGCAAGCAATTGCTTGGCTACAAGAATAAGAGTACTGACGGAGCTGACATGTCGAACAAACAAGTTAGACAGCTTGTTGAAACCCTTGAGCACGATATCCACAGTGCTACAAGTAGTGAACAAATATTAGCCGCTGTTGGCAAAATCAAAGCGTTTAGAAAACCTTTGGTCTACAAACACTCAAAGCATTTTTTAGCGGCATTGGTAAGTCTATCTATCGCGATTTTTATCTTCGTCGGTAGTCACAATCAAATTTCATTCTTAGCAGCCTATTCACAAGGCAATGGCTTGTTTTTTCTTGGCATTGGGTGTCTCTTGCTTTGCGCGTTTATTGTCTCCCTTGTCCTTAAGAATAAGCATCAAATCTCCAAAGTTGCCAAACTCGCTTATCAAAAAGACGCAATGCTCGACAATAATCTTAAGTTCAAAGCCCCGTTTAACAGCGAAGAAATGCGGATCCGTTTCAGTGAGCTAAACCGCGGCAACCATTCTCGCACTTTCAAAGAAGTTGTCGCCGGCGAATATCAAGGCGACGAACATCAGTTTACCTTTGAGTACTATCATTTCCATTATGTAGACAAACGCACGGTGGTCACCATGCGCGGCAAGCGCATGCGCACCAAAACCGTGTATGATAAATATGATCGCTACGGCATCATTATTCCGTTTGGATTTTATCAAAACCTACAGATATTTAGTTTTAAGATAGGCCAACAGTATCAACACTCTCTTTCATCAGGCTCTATAGCATTTGATAAGATTTTTAAAGTTAAAGCCTCAGATGAACTTGCTGGTACAAAGTTTCTGAAACCAGCGGTGGTGGTGGCGATTTTAGATATGTCAGCGTTTTTGTCGAAGATGAATATCGAAATAGATGGCACTGGCTTGATGTGTTTGTCATTTAACGATAGTAATATGATCATGGGCAATCAACGATATGATTTATCCAACCCGGATGCATTTTACGACGAGTTAGCAGGCCACACTAAGCTGCGGCTGCTAGAGCGAACTTTACGTTTTGTACATCAGTTACTAAAACATTCAGACAGTAATTTTAAGGAAACAGTATGAGCACTTCAGGCATCATAATCATGGGGATTTTAGTCATTGTAGTCATTGCCATTGTGTCAATCTATAACGGCATTGTATCTCGTAAAAATGCAGTCGAAAGGGCTTGGGCAGGAGTCATTAGCCAAGAGCGTCAGAAAAATAATGTATTGCCTGAACTAGAAAAAGTCGTATCGGAGCATAAAGAGTTTGAAGCTGGCATCCTAAGCGATATTACTCGGCTTCGCAGCAAACTTGGCGAACTGAGCGAACGAAAAATTGATACGCAGGGCTTAGGCGAAATAGAAAGCCTAATGGGCAAGGTGCAAAGCGGTATCAGCGTCACAATGGAAGCCTATCCTGAGCTTAAAACCGCAGGCCTGATGAATAATTTAATGCGCGAAATAAGCGAACAAGAAGAAAACGTCGGCGCCGCCATTCGCATCTTCAATCAAAACGTCGAAGCCTTTAATGAGGGAATCGAAGTATTTCCAAATAACATGGTAAACGGCATGCTAAATAAACAAGCGCGGATTTTGGTGTTTTCAGATACACAGTCAAGTGAGAAATTTGACTACAAACCGAATTTGTAGTCAACAATAGAGTCGAGCTAAGATGCGCAAGAAGCGACATGTATTGGTTTAGACTCAATTCGGTCATTTAAAATTGAGAGTTTGAGCAAACACGACTAATTCAAGCTAGAGTTGCTGTTTTGTGACCCTTCTGCTTGCATCAATTCCAATTGCGCTCTTTTAACATCGGCCTGCTCTTTTGTTAGTACATTTTGCTCTTCTAACCATGTAAATTTTTTGATTTCGTTTTCTATCCCGTTTTCAAGATTTATCTCGCCGTACCAATCGAGCAACTGCTGGTTTTTCCTTTTATTAATCTCATTGATTATAGTGTCATGGTGCTTATCTTGAATCACATGAACCGTTCCATGGTCGGTGGAAAAAACGGAATATTTAGTCTTAGAGAAGTGCGCCCATGCAACACAAATCAAGCCAATCATTAACCAAAACCCCTTACCTGAAAGAGAAGCGTCTGCGTAAATTGCAGCGCCTAGCTGAAACGTACCAATTGCCATCCATAGGTAACCAACATTTCTTAACCATTCATTTTGCTCTATGCTGATCGAGCATTTCTTTGGAAAGTCTGCATAGTTAAGATCAATGTCACCTGAGCCTTTTTTATCTGCATATGCAAAGTTCATGTGCGATTCTTCAAAGGTAAAAGTAAAATTTACCGACCTTTTCTTTTGAGTTATTTCCATATAAATCTTCCCGTATTTACTGACGTTCAGTGTTTTTACATATTAATATAATAATTCATTGAAAAACAACCGCTGAAGACCTCAAGCTTGTCTAAAAACACGATGATAGACTTTTGATTAACACTTGCATCTATTTACCGTAGTGTCTAATGTCCCTACCATTATGGTTGTTATAAAATAATGAGATGAATCAGCTTAGATATTTAAGTCATTACTCTGACGCGTTGCAGCAGCAAATTACGGCGATGATGGAGGCAAATTCGCTAGGTGCTTGGCTACAAAACAAGTATTCTAGTGTGCACAGCGTAGCTAATGACAGTGAGTTACGTGACTACGTTATGCATATCAAAAATCAATACATGAAAAAGACCCAGCCTTTAAGTAAGGTTGCCTACGATAGTAAAATTCATATTGTTAATCATGCCTTAGGTATGCACAGCTATGTATCACGGGTGCAGGGCAGCAAGCTAAAGAGTAAAAATGAACTCAGGGTGAGCAGCTTATTTAAGCAAACGCCAGAAGATTTCTTATATATGATCGTTGTGCATGAGCTCGCACATTTAAAAGAAAAGCAGCACAACAAAGCGTTTTATCAACTTTGCCGACACATGATGCCTAATTACCATCAAGTAGAGTTTGAGGTACGGGTTTATCTCACCGAATTTGAGAGAAATGGGAATGTTTTTTTACATCAATGAGGTGCTAAGTGGATTATAAATTTTATCGTGATATCAGCGGCAAAGCCTTTGCAGAATGCGAAGCAGAAGCCGCTACTTTTGGTGATTGGTTAAGTAACGAACTCAGTAGCAACGCAGACACCGTGTCAACCCTACTCGATGTTATTGAACAATTGCAGTCGGGACGCCTGAGCACCCATAAAGCAAAAGGGCATGACTACACCCTTATACTCGACCAAGACGAAGCCGAATTACATAGTCATTTAGGTTTCTGGGATGAAGACACTGAATTACCAGAGGGTACTGAACTTGACCAACAAATTGCCACTGGCTGTGGTTTACAAGACCTAAAAGAACTCTTGATTGATTGGCATGAGTTTATAGCGGGCAGTTAACTATGCGAGTAACGCTAGCAATGTTTCTAGTTTTAAGACTTGCGCATATTTTGCATTCATATCATGGAAGTTTGCTTGTTGCGCTGCTAAGTTACGATCACCGCACGCCTCAATTGGCACGAATACTGGGTAATTGTGCTGCAAACCGTCCACTACGGTTGCCCTCACGCATCCACTGGTGGTTAAACCGGTAACCACTAAGCTATCGGCATTCGCTTGCCTTAAACCATTTGCCAAGCTTGTTTCAAAAAAACCACTAGGGCCTAACTTCTCAATGATGGGCTCATTGCTTTTGCGTCCAAGCTCGTGGGCAATCTCAACCCACTTTGACCCGGCTTGTAAAATATTCAAGTCAGGCAGACGCTGCCTGAACACACTCGCTTGCTTTGCTTCGTGATATACCACTGACGTAAAAAATATCGGCAGCTGTTTTTGTCTAAATACATTCACTAAGGTCTTATTGGCTGCGATCACATTGGTAAAATCGCCTCCTAACGGACTTTGAGCGCGAGCAAAACCCTCGCTCATATCTACCACGATCAGCGCTGGGCGTTTGCCCAGCGCAATATCGCCTATCGGAAGGTCTTTACTCATTATAGTGCTTGCTCATAAAGGGCAAAATGCAGAGCGCTGACATAGCGACGACATGGTAACAGCATAGTAATGGCTTCCTTTAAGCTCGTGCTTTTTTAAACACGGGCGTAGCTGGCGGCTTTAAGCCTGTTTCTGCTTCGCAGCGCTGCTTAATTTCTTCGATAGTTCCGCCGAAATCAAACAAACCAGGGGCGCCGCGCTCAGCCTGTAGCTTGGCGCGCAATGCATCGCTGGCGCTTACATCTATGCTGCTGCCTGCGTCATCTGTAAAGACCACGCCATAACGCAATCCCCCCTCAACTGAGACTAAGCCGCGGTTCACATCGTCTTGTACCAATGCATAGTCGCGTGCAAATGGGTCACCCCAGCCGCCGCCGCCCCAGGTGTTAAAGTACAGCAAATCGCCTTCGCGCACTTCAATACCGTCGCATTTAGCGGGTAATACTTCTTCACTACCATCTGCACGTACAAGCAACTTTGTCGAACGTAAGCCCGGAGTACCGCCATTAACGCCCCATGGATAAGTTAACCACCGCTCATCGTGAATAGCAATTTGACCATCGGCTAAAAAGCGATAGGCAACGCGCAAACCGTTACCGCCGCGATGCTGACCGGCACCGCCAGAATCAGTAATGGTTTCGTATTTTTCAACCCGTAGCGGGAAGTACGCTTCTACAAACTCATTTGGCACGTTGGTAAAGCCTGGCCATAAAGAGTGACCGTCAGGCCCATCGCCAACAGGGCGTCCTGGCACACCACCAAAGCCAATTTGGAAGAGCTGGAACCAGTCACCTTTATCATCGTAGCCAGAGTAGAACAAATGCGGAGAATCTGAGAAGCCCGCCGCGTTCATCGCCTCTGGAGCCCCTTGACCTAACAAACCACCCATCACGTCAAAAATACGCCCTAGGGCATGGGTACGCCCCGACAGTGCCGCTGGAAAGTTCGGCTTAAGCAAGCTTCCCTGAGGGATTCTGACATCGACTAAGTCGTAAAAACCGTCGTTGAACAAAATTTGTGGATCAACTAAGTTGATAGTGAAAGAGCCAAAAAACATTTTGAACATGTCTTCGTTTAAGTAAAAGTTAATTGAGCTTTGCGCCTGTGGATCGGTGCCTTCAAAATCGAAAATAGCTTTGTCGCCCTCGCGCCACATTTTACAGCGAATTTTATACGGGCCCATGCCTACGCCGTCATCACACACGTAATCTTCGAACGCACGCGGCTCTTCAGGCACCAGCATATTAATGATGGCACTCATCGCAATCTTGTTCCGATCAAGCATGGTTTCCATAGTCGAATAGAATACGTCGTCACCAAAACGTTCGGCAATTTCGACACAGCGTTTGGCCGCCGTGTTGCACGCCGCAACTAGAGCGTTTAGGTCAAATCGGTTCCACTGCGGGGTGCGCACGTTATGCAAGATCAAATCGAGCATGTCTGATTGCAATACGCCTTTTTTGTATAACTTAATGGGCGGTATGCGGATGCCTTCTTGATAAATACTTTCAGCTTTAATTGGAATAGAGCCAGGCACCATGCCGCCGTTGTCAGACATGTGTCCAAACATCGCCGACCATGCGATATGTCGGCCTTCCTTAAAGATTGGTATTAGCACCATCCAATCGGGTAGATGCGACACGGCTGCATTGGTCATGTAGGGGTCGTTAGTCAGTACAATATCGCCCTCTTCAAGCTCGCCTTCAAAGGCATCCATAAACCCGTGGATAAAGCTGCCGAACTGACCCACCACCATTTTGCCGTCTTTGTTGGCAATCATTGGGAAGCAGTCACCCTGCTCTCGAATACCCGGGCTCATCGCCGTTCTGAAAAGTACTGCATCCATCTCTTCGCGCGCGTTTTTAAGCGCATTTTCGATAATATCAACCGTTACCGTGTCGACATCTACTAACTGCATAGGGTGAGTATTAGTTTGCTTGATTTTCTCTTGCATGGTTCTTTTTATGTTATTTGACATATGCTTATCCTCTCCCTACTGGATGAATTAATAGGTTGCCCACTTGATCAACTTTAGCCCAGTAGCCCGGCAAGATGACGCTGGTAGAATCCATCTCACACACAATAGCCGGCCCGTTGACTTCGATGCCTACACATAGCTTACTTCTGTCGTAAATAGCCGCTGCATGATACTCACCCTCGTAATAAATTTTACTGTCGGTGATTTTACAGTCATCGAGAGGCAGTTTTTCTTGCGTCAATTTAGGCTCTGGAAGCTGCCCTGATTTTGCCGTCGCAATCGCGCGGATCATCACGATTTCATGACCATCTTCTAGTGCAAAGGTAAATAGCTGGGTATGCTCTTCATCAAATTGACGTTTAAGCACGTCTAAACCGTCTTTTTCGAGCTCCTCTTGAGTAAACTCAATGGAAAGCTGGAAGGCTTGACCGGTGTATCTGACATCTGCCTGATAGGTAATGTTTTGATCGGCTTGATCGATGCCGTCAGCAGTGAGGGTCTCACGAGCAAGCCCGCGAAGCTCGTTAAGAGCTTGGTTGAGTTCGTCTTTTTCGGTATTGGCTAAAAGCTTCACAAAGGTGCGCGATGCTTCGTCTCTTACGACAGTGGTTGCATCACCATAAGCACACAAAACACCAGGCCCTGGTGGAATAATTGTCGGCCATGCATCGGTCAAAATACCCAATGAGTTAGCGTGCAACGGGCCCGCACCGCCAAAACCTACAAGTGCGAAATCTCTTGGGTCAAAACCTTGTTCTACAGACACAAGTCTCAAGGCACCAAACATTGCTTCGTTAGCAATTTTAATAATGCCTTCGGCAGCAGCTTCTACGCTCAAGCCCATAGCATCGGCAACCTTTTTTACTGCCGTAACAGCAGCCGCTTTGTCAATTTGCATCTTACCGCCAAGCTGCACGTCGGCAGGTAAGTAACCGAGTACAACATTTGCATCGCATACGGTTGGCTCAGTGCCACCTTGCATGTAAGCGGCAGGGCCTGGCACCGCGCCAGCAGATTCTGGACCTACGCGCAGCGCTTTGGTTAACTCGGGTACAAAGGCAATCGAACCACCGCCGGCACCCACTGTACGCACGTCAACTGACGGAGCACGCACGGTAATATCTGCAACGCGGGTTTCGCGTTTAATACGTGGTTTTGCATGTTGAATAAGCGCTACGTCGGTAGAGGTACCGCCCATATCAAAGGTAAGAATGTTGTCGTAACCAGCACGGGTACAAAAATGCACGGCTCCCGATACGCCGCCTGCAGGGCCTGACATAAGCAGGTTTACAGGACTTTCTGATGATGCTCTAGCCGAAGCCAAGCCGCCGTCAGAGCGCAAAATAGACAAGTGCACGTCATTGCCTAAACGTTCTTTTAAAGAGCGGCTAAGGTTGTCTACATAGCGCGACACCTCTGGGCGAACGTAGGAGTTAACTACGGTGGTTTCCGTGCGCTCGTATTCCTGCATTTCTGGTACGACTTCGCTTGATATCGATACGGGTACGTCGCCAAAGATGATCTGAGCAATTTCTCTTGCTTGGCGCTCGTGCTCGCCATTTAAATAAGCATTTATAAAACAAATAGTTAGTGCTTCAACCTGGCCTTTGTCTTTTAATTTTTGCAAATCAACTTTAAGGCTTTCAACATCTAACTCGCTGACGCTGTTGCCTTTGGCATCCATTCGTTCGTCGGCTTCGATAGTGAGCTCTAGAGGAGCAAGTAGAGGCTTTTTGACAAAGCTTACCCAACCACCAAGACCACCCGGGCAGAATGAACGCGCCACTTGTAACACTTGTTTGTAGCCTTTAGTGGTAACCAAGCCTACTTTAGCGCCTTTGCCGGTCAGTACTGCGTTAGTGGCAACTGTGGTGCCATGCATAACGCGCTTGATATCAGTAGGGTCGATACCTGATTCTTCGCAAATTCTGGCGACACCGTTTAACACCCCAATCGACGAATCTTGAGGGGTGGAGGGTACTTTGGCGGTAAATGTCTCGCCTGATGCTTCATTGATCAGCAAAAGGTCGGTAAACGTCCCTCCTACATCAACTCCCAGTCTAAAACTCATATCTGACTCCTACTTATAATGTTTTTCAATGACCGATAAACCGCAAAACGTGCTGTTAATCGGCTAGTGTTATAGGGTTTAACTTAAGTATTTTTCTATCCACAGCTTAGCTTTTCCGCCTTTAGCGGTGCCGGTAAGCTGTATGGCTAAATCTGACGCTGTTAGTAATTTCTTCATATCAATGCCGGTAACAAAACCCATTTGCTCAACCATCATTACAACATCTTCGGTGGCCACGTTACCGCTGGCACCTGGTGCAAACGGACATCCGCCTAGCCCGGCAATGGAGGCATCAAAACGGCGCACGCCTGCGGTCAATGCTGCATATACATTGGCAAGCCCCATGGCGCGGGTGTCGTGAAAATGGCAGGCAAAGCGCTCTGCGCCAAACTTCTCGACCAGCGCATTCATTAAGCTTGTCACGTTAGCAGGATTGGCTGCGCCAATAGTATCGGCAACCACTATGCGCTTGGCTCCTATCGCAAGTAATCTTGCGCTGACGTCAATTACATCAGCTTGCGAAACCTCACCTTCAAATGGACACTCCCACGCAGTCGCTACATAGGCCTGAACCTCTGAGTTGTCTTGTTGCGCTTGCGCAAATACGCCTTGACAGGCTACAAGCGCGGTGTCGGTATTCATCCCAATATTTTTCTCATTCATGGTGTTAGAAACGGCTACCACTAAAGACGATAAGGGCACGCCAGCTTCTTTTGCACTCTGATATCCGCGCATATTTGGAATTAGTGCTGAAAATACGGTATCACCTTTTAGCTGGGCAAAGACTTTGTCAGTGCCGGCCATTGCTGGAACCGCTTTAGGTGATACAAACGCGCCGACTTCAATTTCAGGCACACCGGCTGCGACCAAGGCGTTTATTAATTCAACTCGCTGATGTATTTCCAGCACGCGAGGCTGATTTTGCAGACCATCGCGTGGCCCCACATCATTTATAATTACATGCTTATTCATAGCGCCGTCCATTACTTGATCACGCCCTTTTCACGTAACAAAGCGATGGTCTCGGGATCTTTATTTAACAATCCCTTTAGAATGTCATCGGTGTCTTGCCCAATACTAGGGCTAGCCGAATAACTCTCTTCATTGCTACGAGATAACTTAATCGGATTACCCGGGCCCTTGGTGGTGCTACCATCAGGATGAGTGAGGTCGACCACCATTTTGCGGTGCAGCACCTGTTCGTCTGATAAAGCCTGTGAAAATTTATTCACGGGTGCACAAGGTATACGTGCCTTCTCGAGTTGCTCAATCCAATACTCTGACGAATTGGCACTGAGGACTTCATTTAGCTTTTGATTGATCATCTGCTTTTTTGCCCAGCGGCCAGGTTGCGTGTCTAACTCAGCGTCGTCAAAATCAGGCACATTCACTACACCTTTCAAGTTCTGCCAAAAGTTGTCGGTGATCACGGCAATCACGATATATCCATTATTGGTTTGAAAGGTATCATAAGGCACATGTACAAAATGCGAATTACCAATGGGATAAGGGTCTTTACCCGATAAAAAGTACATCGTAGCCATGTAATTTAGCAGGGATATTTGACAATCGAGCATCGAGATATCAACGTCTTGACCTTTGCCACTGGTCGCACGCTCGATAACAGCCGCCTGAATGCCCATTACTGCAAACATGCCGCCGCCTAAATCGCCAATTGGAATACCACCGCGGACCTGGGCCTCAGGGCCAGTGCCGGTAATCGACATTCCACCGCCTGTGGCTTGCGCCACTTGATCAAACGCTGGGCGTTTGAAATTGGGTCCATTGCTGCCAAAGCCCGTTATTGAACAGGTAATGATTTTAGGATTCACTTTACTCAAATGCTCATAATCAATTTTTAAGCGAGTGGGCACACCCGCGCCAAAATTATTGATCACCACGTCAGACTCTTTCACTAAATCGTAAAACAGGGCTAAACCGTCTTCTGTTTTCAAATCCATGCAAACGCTGCGCTTGTTGCGATTTAGGGTAATAAAATAAGCACCCATGCCGTTTAATGAATTTTCAGGATCGGTTGCAAGTAATTTGCGCGTACCCTCTCCCTGCAGTGGCTCAACTTTTATAGTATCAGCACCGAGGTCGGCTAAAATCATGCTGCAATATGGACCTGAAAGCATATGCGTAAGGTCAATGATGCGTAAGCCTGCAAGCGGCTTGTTCATATTACATACTCCAATTTATAAAATGCAAAATCTCAGGGAGCCAAGCCCCCTGATTGATTTAAACCTGTGCTTAGAAACGGTAAGTAAAATCTACACCGTAAGACACGAGTGCTGATGGATGAATGAACGAGCCACCAAACTCAGGCGCAGGAATAACTTCTTGCAAATATTGTTCATCAGTAATGTTGCGTCCCCAGAAAGCTAGATTCCAGTTTTCTGCATCAAAACCAATGCGCAAGTTCAGGGTGTCATAGGCATCACGACTTGCGTTGTTAAAGTCTTGAGAATGCGGACCTGGCGGTACACCGCCCCCTAAGGTCCCAAAGAAATCCCAAATGGTAGGCGTTTGCTCACCTTGTAAGGTATGAAAGAAGGTTTCACCCACATACTGCCAATCAAGACGAGTCGTCATTACGATCTCAGAGGTGATGTTGTATTCATACATTGCACCAAGTGTAATCGTCGTATCAGGTGTTTGCGGAGCTTTGTTGCCTACCGAGAGTGGGCGATTACGGTTTTCTTTGATTTCAGAATCAATCATGCCTAACCCCCCATAAACTTGGAAGTCGTCAGTCAGTTGAGCTTGAAAATCAAACTCTAAACCACGGATTGAGAGCTCATCGATTGTGGTAACGGCTCTAAGCAAACCAAATGGGCCGGCAAAAAACTCGAAAAACTGGTTATCTTCGACGGTGGTATCAAACACCGCTGCATTGATACGAAGTTTGTTGTCTAAAAATTTAGATTTGAAACCAAGCTCTAGGTTAGTGGTGACCTCTTTGTCATACTCGTCGGTAACTAAAAGCTGAGCATTTACTGCATCACCTGGGGTACCGGCGCCTGTAGCATTAAACCAGAAGTCGAGTGTACCCTGCGTACCAATTGAGTTAAAACCACCGCTTCTAAAACCTATTCCGTAACTCGCGTACCAATTAATATTATCGCTTTGCTCATAACCTACGGTGACTTTTGGCTGCCACTGAGAAAACGAGCGGCTTCTGTCCGGAATACCCTCGGGCGTGACGTTAAAGGCTGGGTTTATGGCACCAACTTGACCATTCACAATAGTATTAACGTTTAGGCCAGAAGCCCTCACATTAGGCACATTGTTAGATACCGTTCTATCTTCATAATCGTAGCGCAAAGCGAAAGCCAGCTCCCACTGCGGATCAAGATCGTATTCTACTTGACCAAAGGCAGACATTACCGAAGTGTCGAAAGTATCATCAAATAGTAGGTCAGTCGGATTAGGGCCCGTTGGCGGAACATACGCCTGTCTTAAAAATCCTTGGCCCTGATCGGCACCATAAGCAACCACGACGTCACGTTCAATTTCAGCAAAATACAAGCCGGCAATCCAGCGTAAATCGGCATCAGTGTCGTCACTGGTAAAACGCAGCTCACCACTGAAATCAGTTTGATTGCGCTCTTGATACTGATAGCCATCGCATGCAGTGGGCGTATAAGGACCATATACCCCAGTAAACTCTACACCGGGAGGGAATACACCAAAGGGTGCAAAGAAATCACCGAATAAATCTGTTCGGTTAGCACCGCCTAATGCAGCGGGCGTGTTGTTTAAGGTTGCGCGGTCGGTCTGACACTGAGGAGTGACTTCATAACCATAAAATGAAGCGCTCGTGCCGTCTGACAGCAGGTACTCTTCAAGATCGTTATACGAAAACACTGCCGTGACATCTACACCGTCTAAGTCCAAGTCACCTTTTATTGAGAATTCAGTGGTCGTCTGCTCGTTTTCACCGGGTACATTAAAAGCAAAGGTAAAGTCATGGTCATTCACATTTGCGTTATAGGCTGGTTGATTGAATGCAGTTACAAACGAAGGCAAAGCAAACACTGCGTTAAAGTTAATCGCGCCACCCGCTACTTCGCTGCGACTTGCCCGTATGTCGAGGCTCAATAAGTCGGTCGCATCCCAAATCAATCTGCCTTTTATCGTAGTGTCTTCCAGAAAATCAACTACATCGTCTTGGCCTGTGAAAATGTTTTCATAATGACCATCAAATGTACTGTCGGCCACCGTTAAGCGAGCAAACACATTGTCCGAAAGACCGCCACTGACCGTGCCGTTTAAACGACGTAAGCCATTATTGCCGACACTGGCGCGAAATGATCCTTCGAGCTCGTCGCTAGGCTTTTTAGTCGTCACAATAATCGCGCCGGCGACCGCGTTACGGCCATAAAGAGCGCCTTGCGGTCCTTTTAGGACTTCAATTTGTGCAACATCGAGGAGTTCTTCATTAAAACTGTTGGGGTTGGTCATCAATACGCCATCAACCACATATGCAAAGGTGGATTCTGCATCACGGGTTGATACAATGCCGCGGATCGTTACTTGTGTGTCACCGACGTTAGCTGCGTCGACGATGCTAACATTAGGGATCAGACTGATAAAATCGCCTGTACGCTCAATGCCAGCGGTGCGTATGTCTTTTTCAGAGAGCGCAGTAACCGCAATCGGTACTTCTTGCAGGGTTTCTGGACGCTTCCGCGAAATACTTATGATTTCGACATCTTCCTCGCTAGTCGCAGTAGTTTGCTGAGCGACGGCAGCGCCACTAAATGCCAATGAGCTGGCCCCTAAAGCGATGATGACGCTTCCTGCTAAGTTGTTGAGCTTAAACTGTTGCATGACTTCTCCCAAGATTATTTTTAATTTCGATTTATTCGTTTGAGCCTTCGCCAAAGCGTTGTTTGGCTCATGCCTAAATATTCCGCTGCTTTTTGTTTATCACCGCCAAACATATTCACTGCGTCGGCCACTAGGGCCAATTCGTTGTGTTTCACCACGCCCACCGATTGGTCGAGATTGGCTTCTGTAAAAAGTTCGGGTGCAATTTGCCGAAGGGTGTTTGGCAAATTTTTAAGATCAGGTTTCATGTGCAAAGTAGCGACCACACGCTCAAGGATATTTTCAAGTTCACGCACATTGCCCGGCCAGCTGTAGTTACTCAGCTCAGTACTGATTTTCTGCAAGACCTCTTTAGGGTCTATATTCAGTACATAGCTATCAAGAAAATCCTGCAGTTTGACGGCCGAGATCGCTAAGATATCGTCTGGACGCATCCGCAATGGTGGTATGTCCAAATTGAACACGTTTAAACGAAAATACAGGTCTTCTCTGAACTCGCCTCTGCTCACCAACTCTTTGAGTGATTTATTTGAGGCTGCAACTAACTTTAGTGCCACGGGCTTTTCTTTGTTGCTGCCAAGAGGTCTATAATTACGTTCTTGTAAAAAGCGCAATAGCTTGGATTGCTGATCAAGCGCCAATTCGCTAATCTCATCAAGAAACAACACACCATTTTGCGCTTCTTCAATTAAACCTTTGCGTCCGCCGCGACGCGACCCAGTAAAAGCGCCGTCATGATGACCAAAAAGCTCGCCTTCAAACAACTCTGTTGGGATCGCGCTGCAGTTGAGCGCTACAAATCGTCCTTGAGAATATTGACTGTTGCGGTGCACCTCTCTAGCAATCAGCTCTTTACCAGTGCCCGACTCTCCTAAGATCAGCACATTGCTGGGGGAGTTAGAAAATGAAGCTACTTTATCAAGAAGTGTCTGAATGGCTTCTGAAGAAAACACCAATCGCTTCGCATTGTGTGCATCTTTTGAACCATTTGATGATGACGCATCATTCACCGCCGCTTGTTTACGCCGATAAAGTTGGTACATAAACATCGGGCGCTTGCCTGGGTTGACTGAATCTTGATGGAAAAACCAGTCTACGCCGTTTATAGTGCATTCACCGTCGGTAGGGCGCTGTGGGTCTTGCGGATGAATAATATCAGCCAGGTCCATTTCGAACTCTAGGCTGAGATTTAAATCTTCTTTAGCAGCTTTATTTAAGGTGATAGAGTCGCCTTCATGGTCAGTTAAAATAATCGGCGTTTTCGATTGGTTTATTAACCAATGCGTTAAAGCCTTATCAATCTTTTTAGCGCGCGACTGATTACCCACTAACACTGCCTCTTTCAAGGTCGTCGCACACGACTCAGCCGAGTATATTAATATCGAACGCAAACCATGTTGAGCAGCGAGGCCGCAAATCAGACTCGCACCAACTAAGGCTCTATTTTTTTGTGCATCGTCACTATTGGCTAAAATATGGAAAAGTTCACGAGCTTGCTCAGCAGTCTTGTAACACGATTCTTCTAGCGAGATGTTCAAGTGACTCTTTAACAGCGGTACCACAACCGATGGCTCTCCAAAATTAATCAAGCTGATGTCTGAGGACATTTTTGAGGCGCGGGTAACCGCATTGATAATATCGGTGTCGGTGGTTCTTAAACTAAGGACGGGAATATCTAAACTTGCTTTGAGGTATGCCGCGTTAGAGCCAGCGCTCACAATTACATCGGGTTGGTATTGGTCGATAAGGGTTTGCACTTCGTTAATGCTGCCCACAATAGCGTCAAATATCTTAAACTCGGCTTGCCCCTCAAACTCAGGCAAAACGCTGCTCATCAACTGACTGAACTCTTTGTGTCCGAAGATAAGAATCTTTACCAAACTGTGATGGTGATGGTAAGCCGTGTTCAATACCCAATCCTGCTGGTTTTTCGCCATAACGTTCACTCATGAAAATTCGAAGTACCGTAAATATAGTCGAGATTTCAATAAGCAGAAGCTTAGCGCTGTTTTAATATGCTGCTGTTGTACTGCACTGGCTGTGCCAAATTTTTAAGAATTAAACATTATTGTTTTTAATCAACACGTTATATGCAATTTCGGATTGATCGATAGATTTAGGCAACAGCAAACCATACCAATTAATTTCAAAACGAAATTTATTTTTTCAATGTGAAATGATTTTGTAGCGTATTTGTTAAAAAATTTCGTGAGATTGTGGTAGCGTGGTGGCTAGGTTGAAATGCTTTGATTGGAATACCAGTGTTCAAGGTCAATCACAAATAAGCGTATTTAAAAACTTAGGCTACTTTTGATATTAGTAGCCTAAGCGAGGTATTGGCTGGAGCTTATCTCGGACTTAGTCGATAAACCGCCTCAAATACCTCCGACTGCTCTCTGAACCCGCCCTCAACATGACCTGTAAATATATTGTCAATAGCATAATCCTGCTCATAAAACTCTCGTACCATGGTATCAGTTACACTAAATGGAGGCCCTTTGAATAGGCTTTGATCATACTGATAGCAAATCACAAATTTAGGGGTAGTTGGCGTCAGCTTGTGCAAGTGCTCGGTATATTTATTGCGTAAATCATCAGGTAGGGCAACTAATGCCCCTCGGTCAAATACCAAATCGGGTACTCCAATTTGTTTTTGCTCAAGCGCAAAAAAATCGCCAACATATACGCTTAAATTGCTTATGTAATAACGCGTGAACACATCAGTTTTTTCTATTTGTGGCATCGCGCCTAGTTCAGCAAATAGCTGCTGCACAGCCTGTTCATTCAACTCAATGGCAACGACTTTGCATCCATTCTTAAGCAGCCAAGATATGTCTTTGGTTTTTCCACACAAAGGTACAAATACCAAGGCATTGTCTGGGAGGGGGAATTCACTAAAGTACTTTTTAAGCAAATGATTGCCGCTCTCTTCATGAAAGCCAATATCATTTGTCGCCCAACGTTTGTGCCAAAACTCATGATGCATAAAAAAATGTCTGCCTTTATTTTTCCAAAATTTAAAATAAACCCGTCTTAAATTGGTTTATCGTCTGTTCTGCCTGTTTGCTGGCAAAGCTGTAATACCGGACCAAATGCATCAGGAGCATTTAAGTCGGCCACTCGCCAATCGGCTAATCCATTTCGCTCGCTTCCTTCAGTAAAGTGTATACCTTTATGCTGTAATGCGCCTTTAGCTTTGCTTAAATCTTGAGTTGCTAATGACAATAAAAACAAACCTTCTCCGCGCTGTGCAAGTATCTTACCGACATCAGAGTCTTCATTTTCAGGACACACTAACACTAAATAAGTTTTACCCAATAAAAAACGTGCGGTTTTTACGTGTCGCTGAGCTAAATGTTCGTATTCTGCGCTTTGCTCTAATAACAACTCAAAATAAGCTACTGACTCCGTTAAGTCTTTTACTAAGTAGTTGATATGATGAATCGATTTAGAAACAGTCATCAGTATATCCTCGATTTACTGCACGAGCACTGGGGCTTGATAAGCTTCAGTTCCCCACAACGGCACGGTAGATAAGCTATGTTTATAGCTACCCGAGGTTTCTTTAGTTGAATACGAAACATACATTAGGGTTTGCGACTTGGCGTCGTAGATTCGTCTCACCTTCATGTTCTTAAAGAATATGCTCTTAGATTTTTTAAATACGACTTCGCCAGAGGGCGATTTGTCGATTTTAGCAAACATATCAGAGGTAATCGCACCGGTTTGACGGCAAGCGATAGAGCTGTCGGAGGGGTCGGCTAAGTCAAGATTGGCTTCAATGCTCGATATATGACAGGTTACGCCGGTTATCACCGGATCTTGCAAGGCGTCAATTTTAATATCTTTAGTGGTGAACAAGCCCAACGATACATCGCCTACTTCGCTGTCAGAACATCCAAACAAACTCAACGAAACACATATCAACATGCATAATTTTTTCATTTCTTTATCCTTTTATATAGAATTTGATGCTAGGCCAACGAAATACATAGCGCTTATAAGTATAGCACCATCATATTTTGTAGTTTGAGTTTGTGCTGACACCGTGTAGCATAATGGCGCATACTCGCTAACTTCTTTTTAATATTCATATAGGACATCATATGCGCTTTGTTAGTATCGTGCTTGGAGCGTTATTGCTTGCCACTGGCTGCTCTAAGGCACCTGAAGATTCACAAGCAGTGGATAACACTGCCGCCATAAAACCGCTTACCAGCCATGAGCAATCAATGAATGTGTCACGCGACTACCACTCCTTTGCGAATGTTGACGAAGTGCTTGTGACGCATATTAATTTAGACATTACCGCCAACTTCGACACTCAGCAGTTAAGCGGGACCGCTGTCCTCGACCTCAAGCGTATTGCTGCTGATGCCGATACACTGGTACTAGACACGCGAGACTTGGTAATCAACAGCGTTAGCGCAAATGACACAGCGCTTAGCTTTAGCTTGGCAAGCGCTGATCCTGAGTTAGGCTCAGCGCTCAGTATCAGCCTTCCGAGCGAGGTGAATCAGATCACCGTTGACTATACGACCTCACCTGAAGCTTCTGGGGTGCAATGGTTAACGCCTCTGCAAACCGCTGGTAAACGTCACCCATTTCTATTTACCCAAGCTCAAGCCGTGCATGCCCGCAGCTTCATTCCACTGCAAGACTCACCCAAGGTGAGAGTCACTTATCAAGCCACCATTCGCACGCCTAAAGAGCTACTCGCCGTCATGAGCGCATCAAACCAAGCGGATACTGAGCGTGATGGTGTGTATGAATTCAATATGCCGCAGCCGATCCCGTCTTATTTGATTGCCCTTGCTATCGGTGACTTAAGCTTTAAGCCGATGGGTGAACGCACAGGTGTGTATGCCGAACCTGAATTAATAGAAGCGGCAGCAAAAGAATTTGAAGATACCGAAAGTATGCTCATTGCCACCGAAAACAAATACGGCCCTTACAGTTGGGAGCGATATGACTTGCTCATTTTGCCGCCATCATTCCCATTTGGAGGCATGGAAAATCCGCGTCTTTCATTTATTACGCCAACGGTAATAGCCGGTGATAAGAGTTTGGTATCATTGATTGCCCATGAATTGGCGCATAGCTGGTCGGGCAATACAGTAACTAACGCAACTTGGCGTGACCTGTGGCTAAACGAAGGCTTCACTACCTATTTAACCTATCGCATCATGGAAATGATCTATGGTACCGACCGCTATAACATGGAAGCGGTATTGGGGTATCAAGATCTACTGGCCGACATTGCCTCGTTACCAGCAGATGATCAAATTATGGCTATCGACCTGCGCGGACGCAATCCGGATGACGTATTTTCAAATATTCCCTATGAGAAAGGCGCACTGTTTTTACGTGAAATTGAGCAAAAAGTCGGACGCGATAATTTTGACGCCTTTTTGTTAGCATATTTTGAAGCCTTTGCTTTCAAAAGCATTACGACCGACGAGTTTGTAGCTTATTTAGACCAAACCTTACTTAGTGATTATCCCGATGTTCTCTCGAAAGAGCGCATTAAAGAATGGATATTCTCTCCTGGTATCCCAGCAGGCGCACCGGTTCCAGGATCTGACGCGTTCAGTAAAATTGATACGGCCCGCAGTGGATTTTTAAGTGCGGTACTTTCTCCAGAAGATATTGCTACCGATGCATGGACCGTGCACGAATGGCTTTATTTCTTAAACAATTTACCCGAGCAGCTTACCGATGAACAACTGGTAAAATTAGATACAGCGTTTGATTTGACCAACAGCCCAAATAATGAGATTGCGCACAGCTGGCTGATGATTGCGGTAGCAAACGAATATAAGCCCGCGTATGGCCGGCTGCATGAGTATTTAGTTTCAATTGGTCGCAACAAGCTGGTAAAGCCGCTTTATCGTGAGCTTTCCAAAACCGTTGAAGGCAAGGCCTTTGCAAAACGCGCCTTTGAGCAAGCTAAACCCGGCTATCATCCACTAACCATCAAAGCAAACGAAGGTTACGTACAATGAACGCCTGCGCAGCAATAAACAAATAATCATGACTGTGAATAATGTAGCTTAATGAATACAAGCGAAGCCCCTATCTTTATCGGTATCGATGGCGGCGGCACTAAGTGTCGCGCGGTAGTATTTGATAGGGAATATAATCAACTGAGTACAGCCGTCGCCGGGCCCGCAAACGTCGCAAAATATGGCAAGCTTGCTTACGATGAGATGCTCGCCGCGGTGCGTGAAGCATTGCATCGCCTGAATTTAGAGATTGAAAGCGAACAGCATCGTCTGTTTGTCGGCGCCGGATTAGCCGGCGTAAACGTCCCGTCTGCAGCTCGTGCATTACAACAGTGGCAACATCCATTTGCGCGCTTTGATTTTACAAGCGACATACATGCCGCATTGCTGGGCGCACATAATGGCAATGATGGTGCGGTATTAATCGCCGGCACAGGCTCTTGCGCTGCAGGCTTAAAAGGCAATGCTGTTAAGCAATTTGGCGGCCATGGTTTTGCCTTAGGCGATAAGGGCAGTGGCGCATGGTTGGGCAAAACGGCCCTTGCAAAAACCCTTGAGTCACTAGACGGCGTAATACTGGCCTCTGATTTTACCCGTGACCTACAGCAACACCTGTCGATACGCTCTGCGAACGATATAGTAGATGTCTATAATCAAGCACCGCCCTCAGCCTTCGCCGAGTTGGCTCCCTTGGTCATCGCTGCGGCCAGAGACCGAGACCCAATTGCCCTGCCAATTGTTGTTGAAGGTGCTGTTTATTTAAGCAATATTGCAAGCAGAGCTCTGATTTACAGCGGCAACAAACTGGCCTTAGTCGGCGGTGTAATTGAAGGCATATTGCCTTGGTTAGATGAAAATTTAAACCCTTCGACGGCATCAGCGCATCACGGGCCAGAGCACGGTGCGGTAATTTATCAACGAACTAAATTACAAGCCAAAGGTCAATGAATACGCCATACATTTTTACCTGATTGTAAATATAAGCTCGCTTAGCATATATGCAATATCTATTTGCTAGTGGTATGGTATGAATAACGTTTAACTATTCGCACAAGGAAATTTATGGCTATTCGATGGGGCAATTACCGAGTAAAAGGTCTGCACGATGAGTTGATTCAAACAGCGGGCAAGCCACGACCCTATGCACAAGATTTATGTGATTATTTAAAAGGTCTTAGCGATAAGGACGTTAATGAACTAAAAGCAGCCGCAGAGTCCGCTATCCATGTGATGGGGATCACCTTTCGGGTCTATACCGAAGAAGAAGGTTCGATTGACCGAGCATGGCCTTTCGACATTGTGCCGCGCCTGATTGATAAAAGCGAATGGATAGAAATTGAGCGCGGTCTGAAACAACGCATCAAAGCGCTAAATATGTTTATTGATGATTTATACAACGATCAAAAAATCATCAAAGATGGCGTATTTCCAGCCAGCATGTTGAAAAAATCCAAAAATTTCTTAGAAGAGTGCCGCGGCTTTAGCCCTGCCCATGGCGTATGGGCGCATATATGTGGTTCAGATTTAGTACGCGATAACAAAGGCAAAGTTTACGTACTTGAGGATAATTTAAGAGTACCCTCTGGTGTCTCATACATGCTAGAAAACCGTCACGTAATGAAGCGCGTATTTCCTGAAATGTTTGAAAAATATAGCATCATGCCCGTTGATGATTACCCTTCTCAGCTATACGACATGCTGGCAGAAATATCGCCGCGCAAGATAGAAGAACCGGAAATAGTCGTGCTCACGCCTGGTATTTATAACTCCGCCTATTTTGAGCATGCTTATCTGGCACAGCAAATGGGTGCAGAGTTGGTTATTGGCAGCGACTTGGTGGTTGAGGACGATGACTGCGTATACATGCGCACCATCAACGGTCTATCTCGCGTCGATGTTATTTATCGGCGAGTAGACGATTGGTTTATCGACCCTGAAGTTTTTGAACCAGACTCATTATTGGGCGTACCGGGCATTATCAGAGCATGGAAAGCCGGTAATGTTGCGCTAGCGAATGCTCCTGGGTCTGGCGTTGCCGATGACAAAGTTGTATACGCATACGTACCCAAAATTATTCAGTACTATCTGGGTGAAGAAGCCATTTTACCCAACGTTCCTACCTATAAGTGCAATAACAAAGAAGAGCGCGAATACGTATTGGAAAACATTGCCGACATGGTAGTTAAGCCGGCAAACGAATCGGGCGGCTATGGCATGTTAATGGGCCCTCACGCTAGTGCCAGTGAGCATGAAAAGTTTAGAAAACTCATCATACAAGACCCTCGAAATTATGTCGCACAACCCATGCTAACACTATCGACGGCGCCAACCATGGTTGGCACTAAAGTTGAACCTCGACATCTAGATTTACGACCATTTATTCTTAGTGGCAAAGAGGTAAATGTCACTATGGGTGGACTCACGCGTGTAGCGCTAGTAAAAGGCTCCATGGTGGTCAATTCGTCGCAAGGCGGCGGTAGTAAAGATACTTGGATTGTAGATATGGAGGGCGACCAATGAGCATGCTTTCAAGAGTTGCCAACAACATTTATTGGATGGCACGTTACTTAGAGCGAGCTGAAAACACAGCGCGTTTAATTAATGTCAATTCGCACTTACTACTTGATTTACCTTCGCGGGTAAAACTAGGTTGGGAGCCGATTGTCGATATTCTATCCTTCCGAGATCAGTTTTACGAAAAGTATGACAATGCCGACGAACACAGCGTGATCAGCTTTATGCTAACCGACTTGGATAACCCAGGCTCAATCATAAGCGCCCTGAGTGAGGCAAGAGAGAACGCTAGAACCGTAAAAGAAATACTGCCTGCAGAAGCTTGGGAGCAGATCAATGAAATTTACCTGTTTGTTACCGAAAACAAAGCGCAGGCGTTTGTTAGACGCACGCGATATGACTTTTTAAAGCGCATCATCAAAGCGAATCAAGCCATTACCGGTTTGCTTACTGGCACGATGACCCATGATGATGGCTACTGCTTTTTGCGCATTGGGCGTAATTTGGAGCGCGCCGACATGTCGACCCGAATCATCGATGTGCGCTCTGCCTCATTGTTACCAGATGTAGATGAAGACTCTCAGGCGTTTAGTAATATTCAATGGATGAGCGTGTTAAAATCGATGAGTGCTTATCAGATGTATCGCAGAGAAGTAAGAGTGCGTATTAATCGTCAGGACGTACTAGAATTTTTACTCCTAGAGTGTCGTTTTCCTCGCTCACTTTTGCATAGCATAGAACAAGTAGAATATTCACTTGCCGAGCTACCGCACAATAAAGCATCGAAAGACCGAACTCGGAACCTGCGCAGCTATCTATTAAACGCTAATCCCTCAAAATTAACGCAAGAACAACTGCACGAGTTTATTGACGATATCCAGCTAGGTTTAATTGAGATTGACAGCAAACTCAGTGAAAGTTATTTCTAGGTAATTTTCAAACAAAGGCGCACAATGCGCCTTTATTTTTGTCATAAAATCCGTGCTAGCTGCACATTCAGGAGAGATGCTTGAAAACCTTTGACTGCAAGTGCGGAAACACACTGCACTTTCCCAATACGCAATGCGTAAGATGTAAATCTATGCTCGGTTTTTTGCCCGATACTTTGCAAGTCTCGCCAATAAGTCAGGTATGTGTAGATGAGCTGAATAGGGCGGTTTATGAATCTCCAAACAGCAGTCGTCAATATCATCAGTGTGACAACTATTCCCAGCATCAGGTTTGCAACTGGATGGTTGATACCGAAGATAGCGACGATAGCGACACTCTGTGCCGGTCTTGCCGCTTAAACCAAGTTATTCCGAATCTTTCCGACGAAAAAAACACCAAGCTTTGGTTTCATTTAGAATCTGCAAAAAGGCGCTTGCTGTACACTTTATTTAAGCTTGATTTGCCAGTCGTAGGCAAAGACAAGAAACCTGAAACTGGTCTTGGATTTAAGTTTGCAGAAGATGAAATTGAAGACGAATATGGCAATGAGCTGTTTATCAAAAACTACGTAACAACTGGCCATAGCTCGGGGCTAATCACTATCAACCTTAACGAGGCAGATCCATCTTCGCGCATCGAAATGCGCGAAAAAATGCGCGAGCGATATCGCACCTTGCTAGGACATTTTCGCCATGAGTCTGGCCATTACTACTGGAACTGCCTGATAGAAGACACGCCATACATTGACGAATGCAGAGAGTTGTTTGGCGATGAGCGCATGAGCTACCAGCAAGCAATGAAGACCTACTACGATAATGGGCCCAGTAAAAATTGGCAAAACGTTTGGATAAGCGCCTACGCAAGCATGCATCCTTGGGAAGATTGGGCCGAAACTTGGGCTCATTACATGCACATGGTCGATACCCTAGAAACCGCGAATCAGTTTGAATTTACGATTGCGGGCAACAAACTTAGTAACCCGCTTGATGCGCATCCTCACAACAATGCATTAACCACTGAAATGCACTTTACAAAATTGTTTGATGATTGGTGTGCTCTGACTTTTTCACTTAATGCACTAAACCGAAGCATGGGACTAGACGACGCCTATCCTTTTGTGATCTCAATTTCTGCGCTCAACAAATTACGATTTGTGCATCGCGTCGTCGAAGAATCCGCATTAATCGTTTAAGGTTTTTATACGGGTGACTTAGTCACTCTGCTTTTCCCATTCAAAACGCGGTAATCTTTTGAACGCTCGCTTTAAGCCTTCGTTCCATTGCTTTTGCAGCGACTTGTACATCGGCGAGTTGATGGTAAAGGTATTGTGATAGGGCTCGCTGAAGTCATTACTTGTATGAATAGCTAGCTCAATAGGCGGGCCTACTGAGATATTGCTTCGTATGGTCGAATCTAAGGAGACCAAGGCGCAGCGCGCAGCGTCTTCTAGGCTGGTATTTGGCGCAATGATTCGGTCTAGGATTGGCTTACCGTACTTGCTTTCTCCAATCTGTATGTAAGGAGTTTCAGCCGAGGCTTTGATGTAGTTTCCCTGTGGATAAACATGGAATATGCCGCACTGTTGACCAGAAATTTGCCCGCCAATAATAAAGCTAGACTCTGCACTAATGCGGCTCTTATTCATCGCAGCTTCATGCTTCATCTGATAGGCTTGACTGAGCTCGCCAACATAGTCGGCAATTTCATGCAAATACTTGGCAGTTAACAAACTGAATTTAGCGTCTTTATCCTCAACATCAGTAGCGATTCTATTTAATACCGCCTGAGAAGTGGCTAAACTCCCCGATGTTAAAACGTAAATGCTGCGATCACCTGGAAAGATGAACGTGCGCATTTTACTGTGTGAGGCGACGTAATCGACCCCAGCATTGGTGCGGGAATCCGACGCGAATACCATGCCCTTGTTTACATTTACTGCCAAACAATATGTCAAAATACATTCCTCAGAGTGATAAGCACATAATTGTAGCAAGGCTTAGCAATTTTCATAGGTTCAGCCATACTTATTTTTTATTTACAGCGGCAAGCTCGCTAAAACACTCAGGAATTAGGCAACTCTATTGCACTGCTGGCCTCTGTGCGCGATACTTATCAGCAGTGAAAACAACCATACTATGTAGGTACGAATGTCAGACGGTTATGCCGAGCACCCGCCCAAACGTAAATCAATTAAAAACTATGTGATTGGCGCATTTTGGATCCTCTTATTGGTGGCGATAGTGTTTGCTATTGTGCGCTCTCAGCAAGCAAGCAAAGCCCGCGAAGAACAAGTTAGCGAAGTGATGTGGGACACCCAGCTATTAGCCTGCAATAGCGTCTATAATGCTGAGCCTACCGATGATTTTGCTACCTGTATAAAAATGGCAGAAGACGGCTGGATTGATGCGGCGTCTAGAGTAGCGTGGGCTTATAGCCGTGATGGAGAATATCAGAGCTGGCAGTCTGCGTATGAGTGGCTAGAGTGGCTCAGCGACCACGATGAACATGCAAAATTACTGAGCTACGTTGTGCTTTTTGAAATAGGTGAATCTGAAGAATTAAAGCTTTCGGGCGAGCGCGGCATCAGAGAAATGGCGGTTGCGAATCAACCTGCAGCGAGCATTTATTTAGCCTCATTGTATTATCTAGGCTTAAATACGCTGGAGCAACGCTCAAACATTGCGTGGTTGATTAATCGCGCCTATCAACAAAGCAAGTATTGGATAATGCCCGACGTCATTTCAAAAATATACGCCAATGGTTACCTTGGCAGTGTTGACATAAGCAAGGCAAAGCAACTATTGATTGAAGCGACCCAAGAAAGCTTTCCGTTTCATGCAAACAATATCGCATGGCTCTTTGCCACCACCGACAACCTGGACTTAGCAGACTTCCCACTTTCACTGGAACTGGCACAAAAAGTTGTTTCTGAAGAGCCTCACGCAAACAACTATGTGTATGTCGATACCTTAGCGGCCGCATACGCAGCTAATGGTCAGTTTGACGAAGCTTCAGAAACTCAAGCTACTGCCTTAGATCTCATTCTGAAAGAGTACGAGAATAGTGATACGCCCTCACCAGAAATTGAAAACTTCAAAAGCCGTTTAAGTTTATTTGAATCGGGAAAACGCTACATTGAACCTGAGTTATATGCCAGTGGCGAAGAATTTTTTGACTCAGTAAAAAATCGTGTTGAACAAACTTTGATTGAAAATCTATTTGTTGAACTCATTGCACCTGAAGTGCCTACAGTTGAATAGCGCATTGTTAACCAAGGCTATGCGATATCAAGATAACCTTGATTCAGTAGCAGCCTAATTAGCGGCTCGATTGTGTTGATCTGTAGGGAGTCTAACTCACTTGAACACGAGCTAATATCTCGGTCGATGATGGTTTTCAGATATCCTTCAACAGATGACGGCACCGCGAACTCTTGTGCGTCAATGTAAAACCTAAACCCTTCAGATTGGCTCTGCGCATAAATAGGCTTAACCCCCGGCGCTTTAACAAACTGCTCACCGTTTTCTAAAAGCGCTAGGACTTCGTCTTGGTCGAATAAGGTTTCTGGCGACATATCCGCAAGGCCTTGTCTGGATATGCTCTGCATCAGTGCACGTTGCGCCTGCTCGGAATCTAACAGGGACTGGATAGTGCGCTTGAGCTTATTGAGCTCAATATCTGTAATACTGGCCGCCGATATACTCTCATCACGATATTCATGCAGCTCAGGATCCGTATAGCGCTGCTGAGCACTCTCTAAATCCTCGCCTTCATCAACTAGGCCATTCAATACTTCTAAGTTAGTCGGCGCACGAAAGCCAATCGAATAGTTTAAACATTCACTGACCGCTATGCCGTTGTGGGGATGCTTGGGCGGGATATAAATTGCGTCGCCGCTTGCTAATACTTCGTCAATGAGCGGCGTGAAGGGCGTGATTTGTTTTAACAAGGGATGGGGCAAAAAGGTCTCATGATCACATGGTAAACCTACCTGCCAACGCCGAGTGCCCTTACCTTGCACGATAAACACGTCGTATTCATCGATGTGTGGACCCACTCCGGCGCCGGCGCTAGAAAAACTCACCATGACATCGTCCATTCGCCAACTGCCAATCTGTTTCACCCCGTCACTTAAGGCATCAACATCGGGCACATACCTATCTACACCTTGAACCAATAGCGTCCATGCCCCTTTACACAGAGGTTCAAAATCATCAATAGGACCTTGCGTGACCTGCCACTCGCCATTTACATTGGATATTAAGCGGCTATCAACGCCGTCTTCTTGCGATAAGCCAGCAAGCTCATGCTCGTCAATAGGGTCCACGAATGCTGGCATAAATTGTTTAATAACGCACGGACGCTTTTGCCAGTAATCTCGCAAAAATCTCGCCATGGATAGACCCTGCATGTGTGTTGATTCGTTATTCATGACGATTGACTACTTAATAGTTGCGAAACAGCTGGTAGGCCAAGTGTAACCTGAAACACACTTATTTGGTAAACACTAGGCCAAGAGTGAATCATCCTGCATCATCTTTAGGTGCTAACTTATCGGCTAAGCCTAAATCTGTTGGAGGCATTGGGTCGCTGCGGGTCGCTCCTTCTGCTAAGTAGGTATCCATCCAGCGCATAAAACGCAGCGAATAGTCGTATTGAGCGGCTGCTTTGCGATTTCCATGGCCTTCACCTGGATAAAACACCAACCTTACCGGCGTATCGGTACGCACCTTCATAGCTCGGTATAATTCCATTGATTGGCTTGGGTGAACACGAGTGTCCTCTTCGCCATGCATGATCAGGGTTGGCGTGGTGCTCTTACCCGCATGAAAAATCGGCGAGCGTTCTAGCAAGTTCATCCAGTTGTCTTCCCACGGCCATTTTAGTGAGTGAACTAAATGCATTTCGTTTGGAATGTCGCTGGTGCCAAATTTTGAAATTTGATTTGAAATACCCACAAAGGCAACCGCTGCAGCAAAGTACTCACTTTGAGCAGTAGCGCCCCACATCGATGCATATCCACCGTAAGAACCACCAGTGATACCCACACGGTCTTTATTTACCTTACCCGTTTCAACGAGTGCTTTAACACCATCGACTAAATCGTTGAATTCTTTGCCGGCATAGTCATTTTGATGCTCTTTAGCGAACGCAACACCACGACCTGTAGAGCCGCGGTAGTTAGGATAAAACACTGCATATCCATCGGCAGCCGCAAATTGACCACCGTCTGAGTATCGAGTTATCCAGCCATCGCTATAATGGGCTTCAGGGCCACCGTGCACTTGTAAGATCAAAGGCCAGCCACCAGCTGGCGCATCAGTATTTGGTGTAATTAACAAGCCTTCAATTGTTTCACCATCACGGGCTGTATAGGTAAAAGTGGTTTGCGGCGCCAGTTCAAGGTCGTTTAACCACGCATTATGATTAGAGAGTTTTTCAGTTTTGTTGCGTTTGATTTCAAATACTTCACGCGGATGCTCGGGGCTATCGGCGATAAAGCGTATCTCTCCGTCACCAATATCAACGCTGCGTACGACGATATTATCGGGCGTGCGCATAGTGCGTTTTTCGTCGCCATCGGTTTCATAAATCACTAAAGCGCTTTCAACACCCCGATGGGCGACCGCAAGTATGTCTTTGCCCAACCAGTCAATGTCCATAATATGCTGTGGCGCATCGGCCGTCAGCTGCGTAAAACTGTCGGTATTCGATTTAGCCACCATTAACACGCCTGCCGAGGTATCATGGACGTCAGTGCCGGCTAAAAAGGCTAAATGCTCACCGTTGTCTGAAAATTCAAATGCACCCAACTTGCCGGGTATGTCAATACGTGATTTTACTTCGCCGCTTGCGATATCTAAGAAAAATAAGTCACGCAACATCAATGAGTCATCAACCAGATTAGTCGGCGCTACGGCAAGTACCAAAGCTTCCTCATTAGCCGACACTGCAAAGTTTGACACATGTCCGCCGTCAAACACTTTAGTAGGCTTAGCATCTGGCTCAGTCAGACTCACCGCCCAAAGAGACGCGAGGCGCTGGTCTTCTTCGTATACATAGGCTTTAAAGCCCTTGTCTTTAAAATCTTCTTTATCAGCTTTTTCATTGGCAACAAAATGCAAAGTGCTGCCGTCGTTTGTTACGCGATAGTCGCCAATGTTTGTTTCGAACTCAAAACGTTTTTGTGCTTCTCCGCCTGCTAAAGCAATGGAATAAAGAGAGGTGTTTTTATCGCCCTCTCGCTTACTTTTAAAATATAAGACGCTGCGATCGGGGCTAAACTGTAATCCAGAAATACTGCCATGGCCGCCAATAAATTTTACCGGCTCGCTATTGCCGCGAATAATATACAGATGGGTATCAGTTGTGCCGTCTTCATCGCCAGCCACGACATTGCGGGGAGCCGCTAGCGTGTAAGCCGTTAAATTACCATCTTTTGATACGGTGATATTACCCGCATGTTGCACCAGCGGTAGATGCTCTATTTCAAAGGTTTTAGATGCGGCTGCGAAACTTGCCATGCTAATAGCAGCACACAATAAGGTTGCCTTGAAAGGAATCTTTTGCATAGGGTCTTACTCCGTCGTTTTCTTATAATTTTGTATTGTTATATCGCATATAGCTTACGTGATTAAACACAAAAGTGTTCAGAAATATTGGCACTTTTTGCCAACACTACTCCCTAGAAAACCTTCTGGCATACTAATCGGATATACCCAGATTACTTCACTTAAGCCATCATTCTGATTTTTATACCGAGGCCGCGCATGATACATTTGCGATATTATTAATTATGGTGCGCAGCAATGAAAAACACGCTTTTATTCATCAGCCTTTGCCTATCGGCATATTCTTTTAACACGATCGCGCAAAGCGCATACTTTCCTGAGCGCGGTCAATGGCAGCAACAATCCCCTCGTGACTTAGGTCTTAACGAACAAGCACTTCAAACAGCCATAAGCTTTGCTCAAGACCACGAATACAGCGGCGCAAAGGATTTAAGAATAGCTATTCTTAAAGCTTTTGAACGCGAGCCCTTTCATAAAATATTAGGGCCCACTAAAAAGCGCGGCGGTCCGGCGGGGCTCATATTAAAAGACGGTTATATTGCGGCGCAGTGGGGAGATATAGAAAGGGTGGACATGACCTTTAGCGTAACAAAGAGTTACCTTTCTACTCTGGCCGGCTTAGCGTTTGATAGAGGGCTAATTGCATCGCTCAACGATAAGGTCAGCAAATATGTTTGGGATGACACGTTTATTGGTGAGCACAATCAACAAATAAACTGGCACAGCCTACTTAACCAATCCTCGGACTGGTCTGGTGAACTCTTTGGTATAAAGGATTGGGCCGACCGACCACCCGCAGAAGGCGGTATCGACGACTGGAAATACCGAACCCTTCACGCTCCTGATACCGTTATGGAATACAATGACGTCAGAGTAAATGTACTTGCATACTCACTGCTACATGTATGGCGCCAGACTCTTCCACAAGTATTAAAAGTCAATATCATGGATCCTATAGGGGCATCTACCACATGGCGCTGGTTTGGCTATGAAGATGCTTGGGTCACCATAGACGGCATGAAAATGAAATCGGTTACCGGCGGCGGACATTCTGGCGGTGGGGTATTTATTTCGACTTTAGATCAGGCACGTTTTGGCTTGCTAGCGCTCAACATGGGTAAGTGGAAGGACCAACAAATTCTCTCCGAGGCATTTTTACAACAGGCCATACAGCCTTCAAATGCTAATCCTAGTTACGGATATATGTGGTGGCTAAATCAGGGTCCCCGAAAGTGGGAGCAGGTAGATGACAGCAGTATTTTTTATGCAGCAGGATTTGGCGGTAACTTCATAGTGGTGGATCGTACACACAATTTAGTGATAGTCACAAGATGGTTAGAGCCTAGCAAGATTGGTGAATTTGTAGCCAAAGTCCTTGAAAGCACACAATAAGTTAATAGCTCACATGTGCGAATAAAATTTATTGTCGTCACGACAAATATATTTTGATTGTATTGGTCTGAAAAAAACCGATATTACGAGATGTGGGCACCGCAAATATAGTGCTTACAAACGGTAAACATATCAGCCATCTTGAGATAAGAAAATGAGTAAAGATAATCGCTTCAACAAAAAAGAATACAGCTATGACGACGAAAGCTTTAATGGATATAGTGCGTCAAAGCAATCTGGCAACAAACAGCAGGTGCTTGAACAAAAGCCGAAAAGCAGCTTTAAGCGAATAAACAAGCGCGGCTTTGCATAATCGCATTCCTAAACATGCGAATATAGCGTAAACAAGTGCGAAACCTAACGACTGCAATACCAATTTACTTGCACTATTGATAATTAAAGGTAATCCTTTAGATTACAAAAATGCGATTCGAAAGGCAGCATTGTGGACGTTAGGTTTTTTACTACATTCTTAGAAGTTTCTAAAACACGCCATTTTGGTAAAGCAGCCGAGAATTTATACTTAACGCCAGCCGCCGTCAGTGCTCGCATTAAGCAACTCGAAGAGTTCTTTAGCACAACTTTATTCACCCGTGAGCGCAACAGCATTCAACTGACCCCAGCGGGTCAAAAGCTACTTCCCTACGCCCAACAGTTAGAAGATACCCTCAAACAAGCGCGACAGCTTTTAGGCGAGCAAGATGCCGACTTTATTACCTGTGGCGCAACAGCAAATGCATCTAGCTTAATTTTAGACGAACTTCTTGCAACCTGCAGAGCCCAGTTTACGAACATGGCGATTACCACTGAAACACACTGCACCGAACAATTATCGCGACAGTTGCACGAGCGCACTATCGATTTTGCATTTACTACTGAGCCATTTAAATCATCAGATATTGAAACCATTGCGCTGCGCGAGCAGCCTCTATACCTATTGAGTAAAAGCAATCTTGGTGATGATGCACAGCACACAAATTTTGTGCATATCGAATGGAGCAGTAAAGCGAGCACAGCATTACTGACCGAATTTCCAAAATGTAAGCACTATAAATTGAAAACGAATGATGCTCTAGCTGCCGTTCGCTATGTCAACGAACACTCTGGGAGCATAGTGTTGCCTGACTGTCTAAAGCATAAGCTAATATTGAACAATACTTTTAATAGCCAAGCGGTGAGCACCGTCACTCTATACTGTGCGCGACTAAAAGAGCGCCCACACCCGATTGTTGATGAAGTCATCACTTGTTTAACTGCATAAAAAAAGCACAGTAGTCGAATGCCTACTGTGCTTTTTGGCGGAGCTTAGTTTGGTACTTTAGTAATCGCTTGAAAACCTTCTGCATCTAGCTCTTCATTGATGCATTTCAGTAAATAAGCGGGTAGTGCCGGACCTTCTACACCGTCATCTTCTGCCATTTCTACACAATACTCTTTAAATTCTGCAAGTAGCTCTTCATCGGCTACAGGTTTGTCATCTGCAAGGGCTGAAAATACTGCACTAAATCCGATAAACAGGATCAATAAACTGCGTTTCATCTTTGTCTCCAAGTGAAAGATTCGCAGGGAACATACACCCACCAGCACTGTTCAATACAGCAAAATAATTTATGCGTAATAGAAAGAATATTTGCACGTTAATTCAACGTTTATTTAAGACTTAAAACACGTCATGAGGGCATTTAGCATGTTTTTTACATCAACATAGCGTTATATTATCTAAACTGTGGTACTGATAGGTCCGCTGACTTTTTTACGTTTTACAATCATAGGTTACATCATGTCGAATAATCCTTTTCCGTTCCTGCTCAAACCGCTGGACCTTGGCTTCACCACTCTAAAAAATCGCGTGTTGATGGGCTCCATGCACCTAGGTTTAGAAGAAGAAAAAGGTGGTTTTGATAAACTCGCAGCATTTTACGCCGCGCGAGCTCGGGGCGGTGTTGGTCTGATAGTAACCGGTGGTATCGCGCCTAACATCGCCGGTTGGGTAGCTCCCTTTGCCGGACGAATGAGCAGTAGTCGTCACGCCAAAAAGCACCAAGTGATCACCGAAGCGGTGCATGCCGAAGGCGGAAAAATATGCATGCAAATCCTGCATGCTGGACGCTACGGTTATCATCCCTTAGCAGTATCTGCATCTGCCGCAAAATCACCAATCACTCCATTTAAACCCAAAGCTCTGTCGGCTAGGGGCATTCGCAACACCATTACCGACTACGCTGAATGCGCCAACTACGCAAAACAAGCGGGCTACGATGGCGTTGAAATCATGGGCTCTGAAGGATATCTAATAAATCAGTTTTTTTGTGAGCGTACTAACTTTCGTAGCGACGAATTTGGTGGCAGCTTAGAAAATCGCGCACGCTTAGCGCTTGAGATAGTGAAAACAACCCGCCAGCGCGTGGGCGAAAACTTCATTATTATTTACCGCTTATCCATGCTCGATTTAGTTGAGGGCGGCGCACCATGGGATGAAGTAGTTTATCTGGCAAAAGAAATTGAAAAAGCTGGCGCGACGCTCATCAATACCGGTATTGGCTGGCATGAAGCTCGTGTTCCGACTATCGCTACCTCGGTGCCGCGCGCGGCCTTCACTTGGATCACTCAACGCATGAAGAGCGAAGTGTCGATACCACTGATCACCACTAATCGTATTAACACCCCAGAAATCGCTGAATCGGTGCTTGAGCAAGGTCACGCCGACATGGTATCGATGGCTAGACCATTTTTAGCCGATGCGGATTTTGTGGCAAAAGCCATGCGCAACCAATCAGACCAAATCAACACCTGCATTGCCTGCAATCAAGCTTGTTTAGACCATGCGTTTGAACAAAAGCGGGCGAGCTGTTTGGTCAACCCTCAAGCCTGTTACGAAACTGAACTCATTTTTAAAAGCGTAGCTACGCCTAAAAAGCTCGCGGTAATTGGTGCTGGACCAGCTGGCTTAGCCTTCGCAACCTATGCTGCTGAGCGTGGCCACAATGTACATTTATACGAACAAAGCGGCGAAATTGGCGGGCAATTTAATTACGCCAAACAAATACCCGGCAAAGAAGAGTTTTATGAAACCTTACGCTACTATCAGCGCAAAATTGAGGTTACCGGCGTTAAGCTTCACTTGAATAAAAAAGCTGACCTAGGCTTACTTGAGCATGAAGGCTTTGATGAAGTCGTACTCGCTACCGGAATTAAACCACGCACACCTGCTATACCTGGCATTGAGCACCCAAGCGTAATGAGTTATATCGACGTACTGCGCGACCATAAACCGGTGGGCAAACGCGTCGCGGTGATCGGTGCCGGCGGTATTGGTTTTGACGTTTCAGAATATTTAGTAGAAAACGAGCACCTGACTGTTAATCTCGATAAATGGCTAAACCACTGGGGCATAGACAAGACCTTTAGCCATCCTGGTGCTTTGCAGCCTAAAAAAGAGGTAGACCCTGTACGTGAAGTATTTTTGTTGCAACGCAAAGCGAGCAAGGTAGGTAAAGGATTAGGCAAAACTACCGGCTGGATCCATCGGGCATCTTTGGTTAATCATAAGGTGCAGATGATTGGTGGTGTAAGCTACGAAAAAATAGACGACGACGGCTTACATATAATGGTTGGCGACCAGCCTAAAACCCTCCAAGTAGACAATATTGTTGTGTGCGCAGGACAAGAGCCGTTTAAAGTCTTGGAAGAAAGCTTTGTTAACGCTGGCATGAAAGTGCATATCATTGGCGGTGCTGATGTGGCCGCCGAACTCGACGCTAAGCGTGCAATTAGGCAAGGTGCCGAATTAGCTGCTTCAATATGAATACCATTAAAAACACCGCTAAGGCAGTTGCATGAAAACCTACCTAACTCAGCACTTATTTGACGGCGTGCAGATGCACAGAAATATGCACCTACAGGTAGACGAAGGCTTAATAGTGGCAATCTTACCCGCTTCTACCAGCCCGCTCGAGGCAGACGAGTCTTTAGATGGGCTGGTCTGTGCCGGTTTTATTGACACTCAAGTAAATGGCGGCGGTGGCGTGTTATTCAACCACGAACCCAGTTTTCAAAGCCTACAAACAATGATGCGGGGGCACACCAAATTCGGTACAACGACAATGTTGCCGACCTTGATCACCGACAGCGGCACAATCATGCAAAAAGCCGCGACTGCGGTCAAACAAGCCATTGAAACATCCTTGCCGGGAATTGCCGGTATGCACTTTGAAGGGCCTCATTTGAGCCTTGCTAAAAAGGGCATCCATCCAAGTGAGCATGTGCGCTCGATTAGCGATGTCGACCTTATGACCTTTACTCGCAGCGACATTGGCAAGGTCATGATAACTATTGCACCAGAAAACGTGCCGCCCGATATTATTACCGATTTAGTTAAACACGGTGTTGTGGTCTCTTTAGGGCATTCAGCCGCCAGTTTTGATCTTGTACAAGGAGCAATAGAAGCTGGTGCGATTGGCTTTACGCATTTGTTTAATGCGATGTCGGGACTGACCGCTAGAGAGCCAGGAATGATTGCCAGCGCCCTCACCGACCCTCGCATTTTCGCGGGCTTAATTGCCGACCTCCATCATGTGCATCCAATTAACTGTAAATTGGCCTACCACTGCATTGGGCCAAGTCGCTTGATGTTAGTTACCGACGCAATGGCACATGTCGGCTCCGATATGCAAAGCTTACCGTGGCTAGACTCCACAATTACCAAAGTTGGTAATAAGCTTGTGTTGGAAGACGGCAGTATCGCCGGCTCATGTTTAGACATGGCGGGCGCGGTGAAAAATATGTTTGATTTACTCAGCGCGGGTCTGCCAGATGACCAGCCTAATGACGTACTCAGCGAAGTCTTAAACATGGCAAGCCAAGTGCCTGCAAATATGCTCAGCTTGAGTGATCGCGGCGAACTGAAGCCGGGCAATCGAGCGGACTTTGTGCTACTCAATGATGACCTACAGGTAAAAGCCTGTTGGATAGATGGCAAAGTGGTTTTTGACCATTTGACATAGCATACCGATACTCAATGTAAGGTTTATTTAGTTGCAAATTCCGTCTGCAAATATCGACAACAAATTTATCTCAGGCACTATCTAATTTTGAAAAGCGGAGTAGAATCCGCGCGTCTTCTTCTTTCATCTGTTTAGCCATGGCCATTGGTTTTCACGAACAAAAAGAAAAAAGCCTATTACGGCTTTCTCTTTATATCGCTGGATTGTTTGTTTTTGTTGCGTTCGGTTTCGCTTTAATCACGCAGTCGGGCGCCATTTTATTTGATGGTGTTTACTCGCTAATTGCGTTTTTTATGGCCTTGTTAACCTTAAAAGTTGCCAACCTTGTGCAGCTACCCGACGACGACCGCTTTCACTTTGGCTACACAGCCATTGAGCCGACCCTGAACTTGTTCAAATCGATCATTATCATAGTTACCTGCTTATATGCCGTGTTTAGTTCGATTAGCAGCATGCTCCAAGGCGGCAACAGCGCAGAATATGGTTTAGCAATGATTTACGGTGTATTTGCTACCATCGGATGCTTTGCCATATCGGCCTATATGAAACATCGCGGCAAAACGCTTCGCTCTGATCTGGTGGGGGTCGATGCTCGAACTTGGTTTGTAGACGGTGTGCTCAGCGCATCCATTTTGTTGGGTTTTGCTATTGCTTATCTATTAGAACAATCAGATTTTGCCGTTTATTCACCCTATGTTGACCCTATTTTATTAATCGTACTGGGCATCGCCATCTTACCAATTCCAGCTAAAATAATGCTCGACAGCCTTAACGAAGTAATCAATAAAGCCCCGTCTGAGGCCGCTTCAGCGGTGGTCGAAAAAAAGCTCAAGCATTCACTAAGAGCGGTACCCTATGAGCATGTCGAAGTGCGGATCAGCAAACGCGGCAGAGACTTGTACTTATTGGTGCATATCATCGTAGATGAATCCTATGGCTTGACCACCATTACTGAGCTAGATGACATTCGCAAAGAGACCGAAGCGGCGATGCGCGAATGGAATCCGTCTATTTTGATGGATATTTTGTTTATTTGTGACCCTAAATTAGCAGATTAGAACATGTGTTCTTTTTAAGGCAACGGACTGGGTTAGTTCATTGCGTTAACAAACACCATAGTTACTGCACTAAGGTTAGCCAATACAAATCGCTATTCAATATAAGCATTTTGCGCATATTACGAAAAGTATTCGCAGTACTAGGCAACAAAATCAAGCGTCATTAACAACCTTCGCTCACCTGCTTTTAACGCAGGCGAACGATGGACCAGACCCGCGCCCTCGTTTCCTTCCCATGTATCGCCTTTTAATAAAGCGACATGTCCACACCCAATGTTTTGGATATCTGTAGCGTCGTGCATTAAGCCCGATTCTTCATCTTGCTTGCCACCGCTGGCATGCCCTAATTTGTGGATATTAATTTTGTTATGAGGTAACCATTGTGTGCCTATGCCACAAAAAGTCGTCACTAAGCGGCACGGCACCCGGTCAAAATGAAACCGAGGGCACATTGCCTTTTCTAAAACGGACAGCCTCAGTCCTACTTTGTCGGTGTCAAACAGCACGCAAAACATATCGATCACTTCTGCCATATACATCTGAAGTTGCTTTGCATACACTCTGTCGGCCGCGATATTCGCAATATCTTCGACAATGCTATTAGCGCCTACCTGCCTAACCACGTTCATCATCGGTTTGCGACTAATATCATCACTTACCTGCCGTATAAAGTCTGAGGGCAAGTCTCTTTCCCAAATTGCGATATTGCAATGCTCATTGTAGATATCAGTGAGAATGTGTGGATCTGAAGATATGCTTGCGTCGCGAAATTTTGCGGCGCTGTTGTCAACTAAGTTTGTACTTACTATTGCGTTCATATTATTGCTCCCAAGCAGGAAAGGGATCGTTTAAGGATTTCCAGTAAGATTGACCTTTACTCAAATCGCTGTCGTTCAATAAGCACTCATCTAAGGCGCTAATGAGTGCCTCTTTATCGAGGTTTTGCCCAATAAACACTAACTCTTGTCGCATATCACCAAAGGGCTCTTCCCATTGCTTAGATATTGACTCTAGGTAGGCTGGGTCATCTGGCCACTGAGACTTAGGCACCGCTAACCAAAACATTCCGCCATATCCATAGTGTGCAATGCCCCCTGCTTGACTCCATTGGCCGGCAAACTGCGGACGAGTGGCTAACCAAAAATAACCTTTAGAGCGCAGCAGTGTGCCAAACTGACTGGTGTTATGAAAAAACTGGTAGATTTTTTCGGGATAAAACGGGCGACGCGCAGTATAAGAAAAACTATCAATACCATATTCTAGGGTTTCTGGAACATGCTCACCACGCATCTCTTTTAACCAACCGGGCGCTTGCTGGGCTTTCTCAAAGTTAAATAAATGGGTACCCATAATCGCATCAATGGGTACCTGCCCGTTGCAGATTGGAATGATGTTTGCGCTAGTATTCAAACTGCGCAAAATTGCTGAGAGCCTCTCTAGCGCAGAAATATCGACTAAATCGGTTTTGCTGATCAATATAACATCGGCAAACTCCACCTGGTCGATAAGTAAGTCTGCAACCGTCCGCTCGTCATCTTCACCTAAGGACTCTCCTGTCTCTGCAAGATACTTTGCTTCGTCATAGTCCTTTAAAAAATTAACCGCATCTACCACTGTCACCATGGTATCTAGTTTAGCAATATCGCCCAACGAAACGCCGTTTTCATCGGCAAAAGTAAAGGTTTCTGCAACCGGCAGAGGTTCTGATATACCGGTTGACTCAATTAATAGATAGTCAAATTTACCTTCATCTGCTAGCCGACCAACCTCAAGCAGTAAATCCTCACGTAAGGTACAGCAAATGCAACCATTGCTCATTTCGACAAGCTTTTCTTGACTATGATTGAGCGAGATCTCATTTTTTATTAGCGCCGCATCAATATTAATCTCGCTCATATCATTAACGATTACCGCCACTTTTTTGTCTTGTCGATTATTGAGGATGTGGCTCAGCACAGTGGTTTTGCCCGCCCCCAAAAACCCCGAGAGCACGGTAACAGGTAGTTTTTCTTTAACTTGGTTAATCAGGCTATCGCTAAGGTGATCGTGAGATCTTGTATTCATGTTGGCCTCAGTTTGTGTCAACAAATGTAAAAATGAATTGGCTTATAAGTGTGCTCACAGAATGCTTGGTAAGTTGTTTCATGGCTTGTTGCAGGGCTCACTTCGGCGTAACAGAAGGTTTTGCAAGTGACTAAACGCAATTAATACCGAGCCCACGACGGTCAGCACGACTTCGCTGCTATGACCTAGTATGTCGTGCCCAAGTAATGCGGCACTAGCAAGCGTCAACAGGCCAATTAAACCCACCAACAACACGCTTATTTGACGGTGATAGAAATAGCCAAAAAGCATCGCAAATATGCTAATAGGAATGACCGCAAAGACTAAAAATAAATGAAAGCGTTCGTCACTCAGGGCAAGCAAAGCGGTTACCGAAGGCAAAGCAGTTAGCAAAACTGGCAGCGCAAGACAGTGTAAAATACACATAAACGATATTGCGATGGCAGTGTTGTCACTCGCACTTATAAACTTTGTCAAGATCGTCTCCTATGATGTTGATATCGACTACGATAATAAAAATACTCTTGATGAATTGATACAATATAACATAACATAGGCGTTGAAAAGCCTTAGCAACAAGATAATTGATAAGACCTACGAAACTTTTTTGCGAAGCTAAGCCCCACTTGGGAAAAAATGATCAAACAAGCTTTGCTTAGTGGCCCATGCATTTATGCTGTATTTGCTTTCATCAAAAAAGCCGAAATTTGCTTAACAGCCTGTCAAAAAAAAGTTTTAATACATATGGCTCGCTAAATTTATTTTAAGGAATCGCTATGCTTAACAGACGAGAATTTAACAAAGGTTTACTGGCGACAGCACTCAGTGGCTTAGCCCTGCATTTGCATGCAGCCGACCAAAAGATACTCAACCAGCTTATGAGCGATAGTCGAGCATATGGCCCGCTAATATCAGATCCAAATGGCATGCTCGATTTACCTGCCAACTTTACTTATCGGATTATCTCTAAGCTTGGTGAAATCATGGACGATGGTCTTAGCGTACCTGACAGAGCCGACGGCATGGGCTGTATTTTCTTAGACGAAGAACGGGTTGTGTTGGTGCGCAATCATGAACTGTCCATTCCCAAAGACAAACCTGCGCAACCTGAAAATATGAAAGCGATCGCCACAAAAGCATTCGACACAACAGCCGACGGCTACCCTTTACCCGGTGGCACCAGCAATATTATTTACAACCTCAAAACCGGTAAGGTTGAAAAGCAGTTTATGTCTTTAATAGGCACCATTCGCAACTGCTCTGGCGGCACAACGCCCTGGGGCTCATGGCTCACATGCGAGGAATCGGTAGCAAACGCCTCAGATTCAATTGGCAAAAACCACGGCTATGTGTTTGAAGTACCCAGCTCATCTGACGGCTTAATTGAGCCTGTTGCATTAAAAGATATGGGCAGATTTAACCATGAAGCGGCCTGCGTAGACCCAGTTTCTGGGATTGTTTATTTAACCGAAGACCGAAACGACAGTCTATTTTATCGGTTTATACCAAATCAGCCCGGAAACTTGGCACTAGGCGGCAAACTTCAAGCTCTCGGCATTCTAGACAAACCACAGTTTGATTCTCGTAATTGGGACAATGATCATATGCTGCTTAATGCTGAACTGGGCTGTGATTGGATTGATTTAGAGCAAGTAGATAGCCCCCAAGACGACTTACGCACGCGGGGCTTTGCAAAGGGTGCGGCCCTTTTTGCTAGAGGCGAAGGCATACATTTTGAAAACGGTGAGATGTACTTTTGTTGCACCAGTGGTGGCAAACAAAAACTGGGCCAAATCATGCGCTATCGTCCTTCAGCATTTGAGGGTAAAACGCAAGAAAGATTGCAGCCAGGAACACTCAGTTTATTTTTAGAAAGTGCGAACAAAGCCGCTTTCAACTTCGGAGACAATATCACCATTGCACCAAATGGTCATTTGCTCGTATGTGAAGATCAGTATTCAGATACGGTTAACAATAAGCTAAAAGGCATACAAACTAACGGTGAAATTTACGATTTTGCGAAAGTGCGTTGGCAAACTGAGCCCGCCGGAGTGTGCTTTTCTCCTGACGGTAGCACCCTTTTCGTTAATCTTTACTCGCCTACGGCGACCTTAGCGATAAAAGGTCCTTGGGGCAGCTTTACAGGATCGATGTCGTGATTCCCCCGAAAATCTGAGGCAGTCATGGGAAGAAGATCAGCACCATAAACAGAGGTCGATGCCTGTATGTAGCGCTGGCGGTTGAGTCATAGGCATTTACGCTTTTACTTTTGCTTGCGTTTGTTGACGATTCACCTTAGTTGTTCTTGGCGGTATTTTGCAGCCTATCAGCGCATAATAAAATATGAACATGTAGCACGGCAACATCATCCAATATGCAGACTGGCTGCTAAACAAAGCCGATAGACCGCCGTATACCAATGGTAAAATCGCACCGCCGGCAATACCCATGATCAGCAATGCTGAGGCTTTTGCGGTCATCTCACCCAAGCCTTTTAACGCCAGTGGCCATATAGCCGGCCACACAATCGCATTAGCAAAACCAAGCAAAGCTATAAATGTGATGGTATTAGGCACTAAACCTAAGCCCATCCAACCCCATAAAATTTCAGAGAAGAAGGTATCAGTAGTAGATGAAAATACTACGGCGACCGATAAGATCATGCCGAGCACTGCCGAGCCTAGTAGCGCATGGCGCTCGGTCATGACGCGCGGAATCAACACTAGGCCAAGAAAGTAACCCAACACCATAAATGCCATGGTAAAAGAGGTTAAAGTGGTGGCATTAGCTACGCCTAAGCTCGAACCAAACAAACCAATAGTATCGCCAGCGATGACTTCAACACCGACATATACGAATAAGGTTGCTGCCCCTAAGATTAAATGTGGAAACGCAAACAAAGACGTTTGTGCCTTAATTTCTTCACCAGTGGTTTGGTCAATTTCGTTGAGGTTAAGCTCTGGCAAGCGCGATTTTAACATTGCTAAGGCCAACACCGCCAAAGCAATAGCCATCCACAAGTAAGGGTAAATCAAGCCATCAGCCAAAATCGTGATTTTAGCCGCGCGGTCGACTTCACTCATGGCAGCAATGGATTTTGCCGTCACATCCCCAAACTCGCCTAATACCAGCACAGTGAAAATCATCGGCGCAACTACGCCGGCAAGCTTATTCAAAATACCCATAATAGAAATTCTGACCGCGGCGGTTTCTTCTGGCCCAATTTTCACGATGTAAGGGTTAGAGGCCGTTTGCAATAGTGTTAGGCCTGTGCCCAGCACAAACTGCGCAACCAAAAATAGGGCAAAAGACTGCGCTTGGGCAGCAGGAATATACAGCAAGCAACCTGCAGAAATCATCCCAAGCCCAACCGACATGGCTTTACGATAACCGGTAATTTCAAGCACCTTCGCCATCGGCAGCGCCATTACCACATAGGCAAAGTAAAAAGTAGACGCAATGAGAATGGCCTGAATTTCATTGAGGTTGCAGACAATTTGCAAAAACGGAACCAATGCACCGTTCAGCCAAGTGATAAAACCAAAGATGAAAAACAATCCGCCTATTATCACCATGGGCAGCAAACTGCTGTTCTGATTTGGGCTTACTGCTGTGGTTTGCATAACGCTTCCTTAGTCCTCACCAGACCTAGTTTATATTTATTATTCTTTACCGGTGTTTGTTGTTGCTCATCGCACCACTTTGCTCGATTACTGAGCCCGCTGCCTGTGCGCCATTTATCGTTGTTGCCTGCACACTTAAATCTTGGTTAATGACTATATTATTGCCATTCTGCTAGTTGTTGTAGATGCAAAATACGATTTCTTTGCAACAAAAAAGCTTCAAAAACATCATCATAACTGCGGTTATCTGTGCCTAATCTGGGCAATGCCAGTGACGCCTGCGTAAAAAATTCGCTGGGCTCGTTTGCCCATGCTAGCTGCCACCAATCGACAATATCCTGCCTGCAGCTTATTAGCTTATGGGCACTGGGGAGCTTGTCAGACTTATTCGCATTTACCGAAACTTTTGTTGGCAACAAGTTCCACAAGTCATTGTTTGGCCAACGTGAAAACGGTATCGCATGGTCTACCGCGTAGCGTTTGGCGCGCCGAATAGATTGACCTGTCCAAACACAGCTTACATCAGCCACATCTAGCAATGCATCCACACGTCTTCTCACTCTGGATGTAGAGCGCATTGGATCATCCCAGCGAAGGGCATTGAGGTAATCACTGGGCGAGAATTTACTCATATCGCTTGCATAGTTTGCCATAAGAGTCGCCCACTCATTGACTATGGCGGGCTCAATCCAAATACTAAACTGCGTCATCGCATCCCATATGCGCTTCGGAACATAAAAAGAACCAAATGAACCAAGGTATTGATGGTTTAAGGTGATTGAGGAGGGAGTAACCACCCTGTTGGCTTTAACGGAAAAGACCTGCTCTTGTGTGCCGGGGAGCTTGATATATTTAGCAGGCATGTCTTTTATGGTATTCGCGATATCTTTAATAGTGCGATGCAGTGCTTGAGATAAGCTCTGATTTGCAAAACTCGCGCCTAAGTACAAGTCATTATTATGCAGCTCCCCAAGACTTCTCCAGCCTTGTTGAGAAACAAATCCAAGGCCTTTATTTGGATTATTCAGTTGCTGCATTTTATGAACATCTATTAAGGGTCGATAAAGCTTTAACCAATAAAAGGCGACTAATCCAAGGGGCAACTCAACCAGATCATCCGACTGATCGATCACCGCACCGGCATGGGCCTCTGCAATTCTCAACACTGAGCGCAAAAGCGCAATCTTATAAGTCGATGCTTTGTTGTCATTTACCACGATGTTTCGAATGAGTGGAAATGCGCCAGTGCCGTCATCAGGCAAAGTAAGTACCACAGTCTCCCAGCTCACATCAGAGCGACCCATCTGGTCTTTTTTGACTTTTTCGCTGGCTAGTTCAAACGATAGGCCAAATTTGCTAGCTAATTTCTGATGCTCTTCACTAGACACGCTGTACATTACCCGCCCGTCTCGGCACTCACCGTGCCGCAGCGATATTATTAATTTGCCATTGGGCTTAAGCAAGGAGCTCAGTTTGCGAAATGCTCTCTCGCGATGAGTAGGTGCAAGATGCATCCAAACGGCACTAAGCAATATCAAATCAAACTTTATTTGGAGGGAAAATACCTGCCTTAATTCAGGCAGCGAATCGTCTAGCCAGTGAATGTTCGCGTCTATTTGCTTTTTTTGTGCTAATTCGCGCATGCCTTTTGCAGGCTCTACCGCTACAACACTAAAGCCTTTTTTTGCCAAAAATGCACTGTCTCGACCGGAACCTGCACCCACATCTAAAGCCCATCCCTTCTCAGGAATATGATGCATCCACTCACCATGCACATCAACAAAATCGATGCTGTCGTATTGAGCACTGAGTTGTTCGGCTTGTGTGGAATAATAGAAAATGGTTTTTTTATCGGTCAATGGACTGAAGTGCTTTGTGTTTGGATCTTAATACAAAAGTACATGAAATATTAAGCTTAAGCCATAGCTGCAGATTGGATTTTAGACTCTCTATAAAAATTGAATTGGATCCGTATTCTATTACTCACAATAAAATAGCGCACTCGGCGCGATTCGAACGCGCGATCGGCTTCGGATACCAACGATAAGAGCTTTATTCGGTTAAAAAAAGCGACAGATTTTTATCTGCCGCTTTATTGGTACTCTATTAGTGACGTTCTGACTCATACGTATGCAGAGTAAAGCCCCCCAAATACTGATGTTTTGCATAGCGCTTTCACAAAAGAAGCAAGCGCATACATTCTCTCCTAATAAAACATCTACGATTTATCAAAAGTTAGTATTGCTTCTTTGTCCGCTTGCTTCTCTTGGGATACCGTCTTGACCAGCTTCGCCAAGGGTAAAGCTGTTGCCACTTATGATTGGCGTTAGGCTATCGCTAGCATTGCCATCAAAAATGGCCACCGACCATCCGCCACGCCCTGCAGCGTCAGTTTCATTAGTAAAATCAGCCGCGCCACCATTACCACCGCGACCGGTAGTAATCACATTGTTATTAATAGTAGCCGGTGTTGAACCCCCTATAAATATACCAAAAGAAGGACCGCCACCGCCTGAGCCACCAGAGCCACCACGCCCACCTTGACCACCACTGCCGCCATTACCTCCGCGCCCTCCTTTTGCGTTTGCAGGCCCGTTAGTACCGTCGGCACCTTCACCGCCAAGGCCGCCAGCACCGCCGGCTGCCCCTGTACCACCAACGCCACCGCGGCCGCCATTACCTGAGGTAATTTGATTGTTAATAATGTTATGGCTGTTACCGCCTGCAATGTGCACAGCAATGGATGCAAAGCCAGATCTACCGCCGAAACCGCCCGCGCCGCCATCGCCGCCTTCACCACCACCGCCACCACCGCCGCCATTAGCACCTGCTGCGCCACCAGCGCCACCACCGCCGCCGCCGCCACCGCCGCCAGCAAATCCGTTACCACCTTGATCGCCAAATGAGCGAGAGTAAATCCCCTCACTTGTAATACTCCCAAACCCTGTTCCACCAGTACCGGGCGTTCCTCTTACGCCAGGGTCACCACTACCGCCATTACCGCCATCTCTGCCCTCGGGCGTTGAATTGTCAGTATCAAATCCACCACTGCCAGGAGAGCCACCTCTTACAAGCGGTACTTCTCTACCACTGCCGCGCGTACCGTCTTCACCAGGCTCAAACGAGTTATTACCTGCGTTGCCGCCATCACCACCGTTCCAACCGCCGCCAGTAGATTTACCGCCTTCGCCGCCGTTAATATTTAGACCCACGCGAGCGTCCTCGCCATCTACGCCATCTCGTCCTGCATCAACGGTGCGGGCACCTCTATTGCTTGCATTTTTTGACCGTCCTGAAGTGATATCGCTGTTACTTACTGTAGTGGTATCAACAGCATCAAAGTATACGCCATAGGAGGCACCAGCTGCGCCATCGACGCTATTTTCATCAAAGTCTTCTAATAAAACTGTAGCGTTATCTAAGGTGAAGCTAGAAGAACCATTTTGTGCATATACACCAATAATATTAAAAGAATCATCTATTTGGACTGATTCCACCAGTAAATCGACACCAGATACCACGGTGGGTGAATCAACGTTGCGATAAAGGATTCCATTTTCAGTCGCAGTTAAACCTGTACGGTTGTTTTGTATATCTCGAGACCAATCGGCAGAAAATCCTCCGTAAATACTATTACCACCACTTAAGAAAAGATTTTCGCTGGGAGTCGGTTTCACATTTAAGCGCGCATCACCCGATGGCGTTTTAATGTATACATCCGCTTGCTCTGCCAAACCGTCCAGTACGCTGGCCAAGTTAGTAAAAGGGGCGTCGATGCTACCTGTGCTCGTTCCGCTAAATTCTGAGTCGACAAAAATCGCCGTTGTGGTGTCTTCTAGAACCAGCACCTGAACTTGGGCGCTATCTGAGCGGCCATTGGCCGTTGCGGTTACGCGCAGCACGATGGAATCAACCTCATCTGGCGCAGAAAAACTGGCTGAGGCCGTAGAAAAACCAGAGGTGTTTGAAATAGGGGCACCAGATACTTGCGTCCAGCTATAAGAAATGGCATCACCGTCAGGATCAGTAGCACTAGCAGTCAGGGTTACCGAATTACCCGCACTCACCAATGTGCGAGCTTCTGCGGTAACCGTTGGTGGAGCATCGTTTGAGCCCCCGCCCCCGTTAGGACCACTGCCACTGCTGTCTCCACCACCGCCGCAAGCAGCCAAGCTCAGCGCACTTGCTACCGCAAAACTTAACAGTGATAGCCTGTAGGTTTTGCTTCCATGAGACTCTTTTATTGATTTTGAATTGTGCATGTTTTTCTCCATTTTCTTACGCATTGCGCTGTAACAGGCAACTCGCTCTCACATTATAATGAGACGCTAAACCTAGTGTTTTATTAGTCTTCAATGCTTAAAGCGCAAAGCAGGCAAAAAACCCCTCATAAAATAGAATTAATTTTGATTTGTAGGTTTTTAAATCTGAGATGGGTATAAACAGAAAAGGTATTTGCAAAATTAATGAGGGGGTTTTTCAGCCTTTTGCGCTTAATGGATATCACTAGAGATTTTTTAAACACACGCTGCAAAAGGCAAAATAATGATGAAAAAACAAAACTTAAAATACCTGGCTGTTGTTACTTTCTTTTTTTGGGTAAACCCAGCGATATCACAAGTGCAACAGTTGCCTGAAATAGGTGCTTTCCTTCCCTCTATTACCGACGTTAAACCAAAGGAGGTGTCGGCGGTGGATGGCTTATGGTCCATATCGAGCTTGGATAAAGTGGTAAGAATTGACCGAGGAAGGATATACGCAATTGAAGGTTGGACGCACCTTTTTGTACTCAAGATTATGCCTGGAATGGTGGTTATTCATCCGTTTACTGAGGAAACGCCAGGTGTGTTTGTAGGTGATGACTTACCATTGCAAGGGCCATTAAAAGCCGTGCTAACAGGCGATCGGATTCTGCATTTTGAAGTGAAAGGCGCGTTAGGCGAAGTTGAATATCAGTTGATACCACAACAGTTAGATGATCCAGATGCATTTAATCAATTAATGAAGCAAGTACGCGATTTTTAATCAGAGCGGCACAAACTGAGTAAAGTTTGATAAATATTGCACAAATATAAAAGACGTTTTATTCTCGTTTCACTGTCTATTTTATACACAGTTGAGCTGAGGGGAGATTTTTTGTGTCAACGTTCTCAAACGAGATAGCTTGTTTGCCATTTGACTTGCAAGCTTTGATGCTTGACGAGCTTCACAATATTGCCAGTCGATTTATGAATAAAGAAAGTGCTGGGCATACACTTCAGGCAACCGCACTGGTAAATGAAGCTTACGTAAAGCTGGCTGACAAAACAGTGCATTTTGTAGATAAGCAGCACTTTGTTGCTATTGCTGCCCAGCAAATGCGGCGCATATTAGTAGATAGTGCGCGACAAAAGCAGGCAGCTAAGCGCGGCGGGAGGCCAATAAAAATCACCTTAGAAGAGAGTGCCATTGCAAGCCCAACAGAGCTGCCTAACCAACAAATTGAGCTTTTGTATATCAATGAACTGCTCGACGAACTGGCAAGTTTTGATGCAAGGGCGTCAAAAATTTTTGAGATCAAGCTGTTTTCAATGCTTGGCAATGAAGATATTGCAAAGATAATGGAATTGTCACTTGCAACGGTAGAGCGCGATATAAAAGCTGCAAAAGCATGGTTTAAGCTACAAATTCGCAAAAACTAACAATGTAATGATAAACAAATCCTTACTCATTATTAAATAGTACGGGATTATTATTGGACTAGTATTGGACTAGTATGGGACTAGCCCAGCACTATCCCGCCGTCTTATTTTTTACTGAGCAAAGCAAAGGCAGGCTATCATGAACCAAGAAAAATGGGCTCAGATAAAACAAATTTTTTCACACGCCAGTGCTCTTCCCAAAGACGCGCAAGCTGAGTTTATACAGCGCGAAGCAATGGGCGATACTTATGTCATAGAACAAGTCATGTTGCTGCTGAGCACCGATGACGAACAAGACGATGTGCTTAATCTGACAGGCGCAGTAGTATCATCCGCTACAGATATTATAAAAAATGAAGCGCTGTTGAGCATTGGCGATATTATAGAAAGTTTTAAGGTTCAGGATGTGATTGGCGAGGGAGGCATGGGTAGTGTCTTTTTAGCAAACCGCATAAACGGCGACTTTGAGCAACAAGTGGCAATTAAAGTCATTCATAGCCGATACATCAGTGAGCAAAGCATTCAGCGTTTTAGGCGAGAACGACAAATTCTGGCCTCGCTTAATCATAAAAACATTGCCAGTTTCATAGGCGGCGGGGAGACTGAAAAAGGCCAGCCTTACATCATTCTAGAGTATGTTGATGGCTTACCAATCAACGAATATTGCATCCAGCATGCATTAAGCATAAAGCAACGCTTGGCCCTTTTTAAAAATGTGTTAGAAGCGGTGATTTTTGCTCACCAAAACTTTGTGGTACACCGTGACATCAAACCAAATAATGTGTTGGTTACCGCAAGTGGAGAGGTAAAACTGCTCGACTTTGGCATTGCGAAACTTCTGCAAGAAGATACGACACATAGCAAAACAATGGCCAACCTTACCCACGAATACACTAGAGTGATGACGCCCGCTAATGCCTCGCCCGAACAAATTTTGGGAGACAATGTTACCACGCGCTCAGATGTGTATGGCCTTGGCGCCCTATTAATGTATTTGCTTACCGATGAAGCTGTATTTGATACCACACGTAGCTCCTTGCGCAGCATTGAGTCGATGATCCTCGAAACCGTTCCGCTTAGGCCATCTGAGCGTTGTTTAAATGCAAATAATGCCATCCTCAAACGCAGAGCCAAAATCCTAAAAGGCGATCTCGACAACATTGTACTCAAGGCATTACAAAAAGACCCCGACAGACGTTATTCGAGCTGTGAACAATTTCTCGAGGATATTATTCGCTATCAGAATAATTACCCGGTTTTAGCCAAGCCCGATAGCTTTTGGTACAAAAGCTCCAAATTTTTGCAGCGCAACGCTCTGACTAGTTCTCTTACAGCCTTATTTTTTGCGGGTATTATTGGCACCAGCGCGGTGATTTTTAGGCAGTCTTTAGTTATAGAGCAAGAGCGCGATTTTGCCTTACAGCAGGCGACTACTGCTCAGCAAACCGCTGACTTTATGACCCAAATATTTAATAGCGCAGACCCAAATAACCGATTTGGGGGCGACACTAGCGTCAAAGAGGTCTTAGAAAAAGCAACAAATGATTTAAATGACTTAAACAGTGAGCCTTTTATTAAGGCACAACTCAGCGCGACCTTAGCCTCGGTATATAACGTGCTAGGAGAAAATGATTTGGTAAGCAAGCTCATTGAAGACGCCGAAGTCTACCTAAAAGCTTACGCCGACAAAGATAGCACTCCCGCAAACACCTCTGCATTGCGTGGGCTTAGATATTTAGTGGCCAATGAAAAAGGCAACATGTTGATTCATTCAGGTCAGTATGAGCAAGCGCGTGAGGTATTTTCATCCTCGATTGCGATGCTAGAAAATGATGTAGCCTTGCAGGCTGAGGATTCAGAATACAATCGCTACTATGTGTGGGCGCATTATGGTCTGGGTACTGCGTATTCTTATGAAGGCTTTGATAATGAGTCTCTCCTGCATTATGAGAACGCCCTAACCCGCGCACAAAGCATGATTGCTAACGAGGAAAAGTTTGCAGACGACATGCGCGAGACCCTGTCTGTTCGATACTTCGCCTACGGGCATTCTTTGCGCAGAACAGGGCAGATAGAAAAGTCTAGAGACATATTAAAGCAAGGAATTGAAGTAGAAGCGTCGCTAGAGAGGCCGCCTAGCCTTGATCTCGCATACGGTTTTAATCAGTTAGCGAGCACTAGTGTGATGCTGGGAGAATATGAGCAAGCTGAAGATTATGCCTTACAAGGATTAGCGATTCGCACAGACATACTCAGCACTAACCATGTTGAGACACTTGCAAGTATGGGCATGCTAAGCAATATATACGCACGACAAAAGCAATACACTAAGAGCATCGAAAACCGCAAAAACATGCTAGCCGCAGTTGAGCAAATACTGGGCACCTCACACCCACACTATGCGGCTGTGCTGGGCGCATTAGGGCAGCTATACATGTTAATTGATGAGCTAGATACTGCACAGGCTTATTATGAGGATGCATATCAGCGCTTTATTCAACTTTTTCCAGATGGCAATGGGAATGTAGCGATTACGCTAACCGGACTTGGTGATGTTGCCTTACGCTCTGACCAAGCTGAAGCAGCTTTAACATATATGCAAGAGGCGATTGATATTTACGAGCGAGACGCGCTGCCACGCAATGCTCGCGCGGCAAAAACCTTTGGACTTTACACGACCGCACTGTACAAAAACCAGCAAATATCCAAAGCACAAAAATACGAACAAGCGACCTTAGACATCTTAAATGAATTGTACAAACCCGAAGACCAAGAATACAAAACGTTAACACGACGAATTGATGAAGTGAAGCTAGCGAATTAGTCTTTTAAGTGTTCGCCGGTGGATCTATTCACCGTAAATATTAGTTATATGTGCTCTTTAAGTTGCACCCACTTGTTATTTATCGTTGATATAATCGCCTTAGAAGTGACCGATGATACATTTGCATTTTTCAATACCGCTTCGGCATTTGATAAGTTATCCATTAACCCTTCGACTATGGTCGTTACCTCTTTTGGGTTAATGTTTGCTTGTTTCGCCAACACAATCAAATCTATCTTGGCGCAACCAAAATCGCTTATTACTAGCGCTAAGTAGTTCAAATGGTGCGGTTTCAATACCGCACATGTTTGCTAAGGTCATACAACTAAACTCGACCAAGCTCTCTTCATGCTTTAGGTAGAAGTTATTGGAGGTAAGTTTAATGATGCACTGTTGACCGTTTGCATTAGGTTTAGTGGTATAAGACCCATCAGATATAGCCCCCATCCATCTGGAAGACTATCTGCAAAGACACCATGCAATTTTTGATGCGGTGTAGAGGGGCCAATTTGAACGTTAGTCGATTGCTCTAGTGCAAAGGGTGAAAGGTTAGAATACTTGCTCAAATAAGTTTCAGCATATTGGAAGTATATCCCATTTTTGTTTTCAGCAAGTTCACCTACATGCGCAATCTCGCCGTTTGAAAGGCGATGGTTGACTTTCAGTTTATGATTTAGCATAGTTTACAACCTCATCAAGGCTTTTTGGTGATTCAGTTTTTCGAGTTAATTGCTGCAACTCTGTTAACTTACCCACTTCAGCATATAACATGAGAAATTGGCGTAGTGATATCTCACCTGTACTTTCAAACTTTCTAATTGTGCTGTTGGGTACACCGGTTTTTTCTGCAAATCTTTGAACGCTGTACCCTTTGCGTTTTCGTGTATTTTTGACAAAATGACAAAGTTCAAGTTGTAAGTCAAACGGTGATAGTAACGATAGCATGACAAATCTCCCTCATCATTAAATTGCCATTATAGTAGCATAAAGCCTGTTTAAGATTTATTAATTGCTACTATAGTATCTATTTTTGCTTTGCAAATGCGTCAACTGTTTGTAGGCTTGCTAGCACTATTTTGAGTATTGTCATATATGGTCGCGAATACATAACTTAACGACATCGTCAGGGGCCTTAAACTCTCATAGCGCGAATTTCTGATGATTGAGAGTGCAAGTAGCGGGCTCTGGCAAGAACGTGCGCTTTTACTTTTGTCATGTATTGGCGATCATCGTTAGTAAATTGCTTTGCTTGGGTGATTTGATTGATAAAGTTATTCTGAGTAAGAAGCTCAGTCACTTTATTTGCCAATATTGTTAGCTGACGTGACAAGAGCTTTTTATTTATCCCGCAGGTTTCTGCGAAGTCTGCTAACTGGTACGCATGAATATTGTTTGGTGCGAATTCATCACCCATCGCCATCCTAGTCAATATCGCACCAAAGGTAATGCAGGACATCATTGATTTTGATAAACACCTCTTCCAAGAACCATGTATCGCATAATCGGAAAGAATCCTGTTAAGTTGACAGTAACCCTTAAGGCACAAAAGTGCATACGGTGCCGCCGTTTTCACTCACGCGCAGCACCATATCATTCAAAAAAGGCCCACCATTACTATTTTTAGCTGAAATAGTTAAGCGAGAATTAATAGGGTAAGTTTTTCTCCATTGTACTGAGGTCATACTCAGTGTTTTGGCTGCCTCGCTATATTGCCCTTCTTCGCAAAACCCTACGACATTATTAATATTTCCGTGTGTAATTTTTATTTGCGTGAACATTCCCATATCGGTTTCCTCTTAAAAACTAATAAATAACGACGCATAAATTTTGAATTTAAACAAATAATTTACACCTCAATAACGTTAAATAAACATAATGCATCATATTCATATATACTCAAACAATTGATTATTTTTTATTCATTTTAGAGAGCGCTAATGGACGAATTTGAGCAAAAGCAATTTGCCGAGTTAAAGAGTCAGTACGATTCACTTAGTAAGAGAAATGAACTTCTTGAAAAAAGCGTACAAAACGCGAGGTACAACAAGAAAAACAGCACGCCAGACAATCTTATTCCGAAGCTTGGCAATATTCCCTCAAATACTGCTTATTACACCACTACGTCCCTTATTCACGATAAAGATGAGTCTTCTGTAAAAGATGAGGTTACCGCACCAATAAGTCTCTCAGACTTGATAGAAAAAGACGGAAAGCGCACGCTGGTTGGTTTTAGTAAACCGCATAAAGGCATCAAGCTGACGCATCAACAAACATGGAAGGCAAAAGGGATTGGGTTGGGAAGCCTTGTCCATTCATTATGTCTCGCGCCTGGAGAAGCCACACGAGTAGCAGTGCAAGATTGGACGAATACACAACGTGGGCAAAGTGCAGAGTCGAGCAATCAATCAGAGGCCGCGTCAAGCGCCAATGCGCAAAGCCGAGCTATCGATGAAGTGCAAAACTCTACTGCGAGGGAGGCCTTGTCTGGTTCAAGTAACGATAGGGCTTTAGGCACTTCGTCTAGTGCAGGAATGAGCATGTTGTTTTTAAGCGCTGGATCGGCTCGTTCAAATACCGTTGCTACTTCGGTAAATACCAGCACCGGCGAGAGTGAATTACTAGCAAACGATTCCCAGAGAATTCAACAAGCAACCGAAAAAGCAGCAGAGACTGCGCGCAATAGAAGAGCGAGTGTTGTTAGAGAAATTACACAAAGCGACACATCAACCACTACCACTAGGATCATCGCTAATTACAATCATATGCATGCACTTACCATGATGTATTACGAAGTACTTGAGGCTTATGAAGTAACAACTTCGGTAATTAATAAACAAAATTGCGTTTTCATACCCATGGCTTTGATGAGCAGCGAAACCCTGCTAAGTAAACACAGTAACATTATCGCCAATGCCGCACAGGCGGCGGGTATGGATTTATTAGCATCGGCGATTAAATTGCACGATGCTCAGTTCCTATCTTCTGAAAATTACCCTAATTTTATGAATAACACGCAGGCAGCAGAGCAGGAGATTAAAATAGCGGCAGGGACCATACATACTATATACCCATTGCGGGTTGAAATGTATAACGAAGACAAGGCGCAGTGGAGCGCTACTCAAAATGAGCACCAAAGAATAATTTCAAGCATAGAAAATAATTTGCAAAGTGCAATATCTGGGTTAGCAAGTTTTGCATCTTCAGATCTGTCTGAGAAAACAAAAGTTCAAATAGAGTCTGCTATAAATGCACTAAAGACCGCTAGAGGGGATGAAAGAAATCAAGGTGACGATGTTAAAAGTTTACTAGGCTCAATAAAATATCTACAAACACAAGAAGCGTTAAATGTTTATGGCGTCGCGGGTAAAAATTCTCTAATGCCATATACGCAATCTGGCGTAGCCAGCTGTGAAACAACGTTGGCGCGTATTTCTGATGCAATAGGGTATCTGCAAAAAACACTTTTTTCTATCGACGCAGTTAAATCAACAAGTGAAGACCTAATTGGTGCACTTGATAAATTTAATGAATATTTTAATCAGGCCGTATGGTTGGAGTGCCTAACTCCTGCTGTCGTGCACGCTATGTTTGAAGGTAAGGTGTTTGAGTCATGCTCGCTGAATAGTTTAGTAGATCCAAAACCGATTGCATTCACGGGAAATCTAGTTGGTTTTGCATTAGGTGATAGCGAGACTCTCAAAGATCAAAGTAATGCGTACACTAGCACAATTGTTATGCCTACGGGGGGAGTGTTCGGTGAAGCGGTATTAGGACAGTCAATCGCAGCAGAAAAAATTGATTTAACCCGGTTCTGGAATTGGCAAGATTCACCTATTCCACTCACGCCGGCTGAAATCAGTCCTCAATCTAATGCACATACAGTGGCATCTATGGATTTAAACGCAAGAGACTTTTCTGAGTTTAAAGCCAATCTAGAGGCTTCCCAAGCAATGCCGAATCCTGAGGGGTTGAGTGCAATCCTTCAGTCGATTTCTTCGGGCAACCTGTTCAAAGATATGAGTGGCCAAGATGTAGCTAAAGCAATGGCAGATGCAGTAACAAAATATGCTTCGGAATCAAACAAAACCGCTCAAACACTTGCGTCCAGTAACTTCCAAAAGTCTCTGGATATTGGAGAAAAAATCGCCACTGGCATATTAAGCGGCGGTTCATCGACATTACTAGGTGGCCTTTCTGAAATGGATGATGCTGGCGTGATGGGCAAACTCCTCGGCATAGGTGAGGGCAAAGAGACCCCATTGGCAACGGCTATAGAAAATGTTGCAGACACATCTTTAGCAACCGGCGGCGCACTTGATATGACCAAGGGTGAAACAGAATTGTCAGCAGGGGTTAACCCAGCTTTAGGGGGTGCATTAGATACTGGTAAAGCTGCAAGTGGTTTGACAGATCAGAAAAAAACGTAAGTAATGCTGAAAGCTTACACGGTTTGGTATTGTCAGCTTATTGTTATTAGACGGTAAAAACCTCTGAGCCTGCCCCTGCGATTTGAACCGCCTCATCTGTCGTTCCTGTTGCCTAGATAGCTGATGGCTGATGGGAAAGTTCACATCGATTATTTTCATACTGCTTATTGGAATGTTCTACGCTTGGCATCAGTTCTCGTTTCGCTGCTGAATAACTCTTAAGTTCGTCGGTCACAATCTTGATGGGCTGTACTTGTTGGCCTTTTAACAATTTTCTGAAAAATTGCATAGCAGCGCTTTTATCCTTGCGTTTCTGAACTAGATTATCAATTTCATCTACGTCCTGATCGGCTGCCCGCCAAAGATAATGAAGGACACAATTTATTTTAATGAACACCTCGTCCAAGAACCATGTATCGCCCTACTGACCTCGATTTTTCCTTATTTATTTGGTTGCAGTATTGATCACCGAATTACAGACACCAATTTCTGATGGTTTAATAGCTGACGGTGATCCCTCTGGCTGCCAATAACTCTTCGATATCTCGAAAACTTAGGGCAAATCGATAGTAAAGCCATACAGCATGGCTAATGACCTGAGATGGGTAGCGATATCCGGAGTACATTTTGGCGTTTATCATGTACGGATTGTGTCACAATTTGGAATAAGGTTGATAAGTTGACAATACCGTAATTAGACCAGTAGCTTCCCTTGGTAGCCACACTCCAGCAGAAAATAGCACTTCTATCAGCAAAAGTGCTTAACGGCAAAGCTAGTATTTATGCACAAGATGCTGATACAACTTCTGAGGTATTGGTTGGTCTAATTCAAATTCAATGGAAACTGCCTTTTTACCGCCGATGGTGGTTAGTGTTTGAGTACCTTTAATGACTCTTAGCTCACCAATGTAATACCGTGCTGAACCTTCTGACTCAGCCTCCTTTCTAATAAATAGAGGGACTCTTAACTTATTATTTTCTTGGTCTAGTAATGCTAGAACTTCTGGGCTGCTGAGTGAACGATTGTTTTTCGTGGTCCAATGAAAGCGGCTAGGATTAATAAAATAGTCATTATATTGAGTTGTCTCTGCAATACCGTCATTTTTGTGGTAATTGACAAATATCGCACAATCATTTGTTTCCCTATCGTAAAAATAGCCCCCTACGTTTTGTGGATTACGATTTTTGCGCCAGCCCAAAATTCTGAACGTTTCTTTATAGCTATATTTAGCTCCCACTATAAAGCCGTCAACATATCTTCCTATTTCTCTTCTCGCAGTATATTCAGCTATAGCATTTTCAATAGCATCACAAAGCAGTTCTTTTTGAAAGGAACTCAAAGCAAGTATTGCTGAACCAGCCGAATATGAATGTGTGTCTATCACTTCGTGATTTTCATGCCCTTGTGGTGAGCCGTAGCGTAAATTGAGTACATTAATTATTGACAAGTACTTCTCAAAAGAAAGGCTCAGTCCGAATCTAGCCTCGCATTCCGCTTCAAGTGCTTTGAAATCTATTTTGTTAGTATTCAACAGTAAATTTAGCGCTAATGGTTCATATGCTTGAATACCATCTAGCGCCTCGTTAATTAGTAGCCCGAGTAAGGGGAAATTCATTTGGCCATATTCCGACTTTTGATACTCTGGGTCGTACTTACAAGCGAACTCATGTATTGACTTTATATTGCTCTGTTTGCAAAACAGTAAAGAAGATAAATCACCATGCATTCGCATAGACATCAAACTTGGAAAGGTGCCTGTTTTTGATTTCACCAAATTGTATTCTGTTTTTAATTCACGAATACCGATATTGGGTGAGGTTTGGATGGCTTTAAAAATGCGCTCTTTTGCAATCCTATCGAAGGAAATTGTGCTTTCCCCAGGCAGTAAGGTTTCCTCGCTTCTGAGTAATCTTCTTAGGTTATCTTTGTTGCGACTGCGGTCGCCATAAAGCGCAATAGGGATTAAAAAATTATTGGTGTAGTTACCTACTATATCGATAACCGTCAAATATTCTTTGTTATGGTGCTTTCGCAGGCCTCGCCCTAGTTGCTGAACAAATATGATAGCGGACTGAGTTGGCCTTGCCATGATAATTTGATTAATGCTAGGAATATCAACCCCCTCATTAAAAATATCGACCGTTATAATATACGATAAGTTGCCGTTCTCTAGGCTATCAATTGCATCTTGCTTGTCTTTTTCAGAAGAGCTACCGGTCAAAGCAATGGCTTTTTCTCCATTTTGCTTAAGAAATTCAGTGAAAGACTTTGCCTCTTCGACTCTTGATAAAAAACATAAGGCTTTAATTGAAAGTTTGTCTGCACCAAACTTTAATGAGTGATTATAAATATGCCTAAATCGTTGCTCTCGGGTCAATAATTCTAGCGTGATGTCTTTATCACTTTCATGGCTTAAGTCAGCTATACCGAAATAATGAAACGGGCAAAGAATGTCAGTTTCTAGCGCGTCTTGTAAGCGAATGTCACACACAATATTGTTATCGAAAATATCAAATATGTTTTGATTGTCACTGCGCTCAGGTGTAGCGGTCATACCAAGTAAAAACTCAGGTTGGAAATGTTCAATGATTCTTTGATAGGAAGCGGCAGATGCACGATGGGTCTCATCAATCACGATATAAGCGAATCTTGTTTTAGCCAAGCGACTTAAATTTTCAGGGCGGGAGATTGTTTGCACGGTGCCGAATAAAAAATCAGCGTCCCAATCGGTAGTTTGACCTCCAACTAAGCCAAATGAATACTCGTCTTTTAAGATCGTTTGATAGGTCTCCATTGATTTTTTCGCAATGGTTGTGCGATGCACCAAAAACAAAGCCGATTTTGCCTTTGATTGGCGCACATCAAAAGCTGATAAAACCGTTTTTCCGGTTCCTGTAGCTGATACTACTAAGCCTCTTTGCTTCCCCAATATACGCGATTGTCGCAGCTTCTCTAAAGCCTGTTTTTGAAGTTCATTTGGCGTAAAAGAAGACAATTGTACAACGCCTTCAAGCGAGTTTTTCTTGTTCGCTTTATACTGCTGTGAATATTCTTCAAGAATATGCTTGTTTAAAACCGTCGCGTTTCGCCAAATTCTTTCAAATTGTTGATTGGCTTGATTAACGCGTTCTTCGCCTTGAGAAAACAAAAAATTGATCTCATCGTTTCTTGATAGCGCAGTTTGGGTAATATTGGAACTGCCAACCAATACTTTGGTGATACCAGGGTTTTTGAATAAGAAAAGTTTGCCATGATATTGCGCGCCTTGCAGCAAACGAACCTCAACAGCAGGTATAGCCAATAACATTTTAAGGGCTGCCGGCTGAGTAAAACTCAAATAGTCAGACGCAACTATTCGTGCCTTCCCGCCACGCTCTGTAAAGTCATATAAGGCTTGTAGCAAAGACACAACGCCCGACTTTGTAATAAAAGCAACCGCTGAATCGAAGCTGTCTGCGTCAATCAGCGCCTGTTTAATTTCACTTAACACGCGTTTACGTTGTGATTGGTTATTAGTAACAAACTTGTCTGAAGTGTGCTCTACTGTTAAATAGGTATAGCGAGACGAAACATCTTCAACGCGCATAGAATTAGTTTCCGACATTGCGCGTTAAATAATCCACTGCTGACTCATCTGCAGGTAACCATTCTATTTCACGAAGTTTTTCCACAGGTAAGCGTTTCAAATCGGTATGTTCAGTCAATTGCACAATAGGCCCGACACAGGTGCACGCGTAAAAATGAAGCCGTATAGAAAAATCTGGATAGTCGTGTTCAACGCTTAACAAATGTTCTCCCACTTCAATACTAGTCTGTAGTTCTTCATCAATCTCCCGCTTTAAGGCTTGGCGATGATCTTCGTTTTCTTCGACCTTTCCGCCGGGAAACTCATATTTAAAAGATAAATAGTCAAACTTGGCCTGGCCTTTTTTAAAACAGTGAATGAGTTCATCTTGTTTGATGATGGCGGCGACTACGTCGATCATTGAAAAACCTGGTCTTTAAGTGCGGCCGTCCAGGGTAATATTTATTTTGTGTTGTCACAATAGTTATTTAAAACAATGGTCTTGGGGGGGATTTTGTGCTGGCGCGCCAAATAAATAGTGGGAACGTCTGTTACCTTAGGATGCGGAAAGTCAAAATATAATTAATATATTCATATATTTAGAAACCATGAGTATTAGCCTCATTTTTCATAAAAATTATTATTAAATTCAAACCCTCATCATTTCAATGACTTGTAAATTTTTTTATTGCGTATAGTAGGTATACTGTTTATGAGTGTCACATTAACCGATAATTCTAAAAGTCTTGCAAACTCGAGATGGGCAGATTGGTCGTGAACAGTAATGACCAGAAATTAGGAAATATTGATTTTGAACTAAGGGAGCTAGAAAAAAGAAATTTGTTTGCTTTAATGTTCGGTTAACTTCCCACTCATTGATTTCTTTAAGGTACATCTAAATACCCTACAAGGTATAAGTTGACATATATACCAATAAGGGTATATTTAACACTGTATACCTTTTGGGGGATAAGCATATAGTTATACCTTAACGGGGTTAATTGTGGAGAGACATAATGAAGTTTAATAATTCAAAAGAACTGGCTGATTACATAAAGCTGCATCGAAATAAGCTGGGGCGAACGCAAACTGATGTAGCGGAGCATGTTGGTTTAAAGCAAAAAACCATCTCGGCTATTGAAAACTCTGCGGGAAACTCTCGTATTGATACATTATTTAAAATTGCGCATGAACTAAACCTCTCCATCGAGCTTAAGCCTAAACAGGTAAATGAAAGCGGCCAAAAGATAGAAAGTGGCTGGGATCAGGAGTGGTAATATGGAATTGATGGTAAGCCTGAACGGGGTCAAAGTAGGTACACTGTCAAAAGATAAAAACGGTGGACTACATTTTTCTTATACGCATCAGTGGATGGATCGCCTAGGCGCACGTCCCATTTCTTTGTCGTTACCCATTACAAAGCAAAAATACTCTGGTGACCTAGTGTATAACTTCTTTGACAACTTGCTCCCCGATAACCCAAACATTCGAAATAAAATACAAGCTAGATTCAATATAGGCTCTGGACATGCATTCGATCTTTTGGCGGCAATAGGCAAGGATTGTGTGGGTGCTATTCAATTATCTTCAAAACAACCAGAGTCTATAAACCAACTAAACTACAAGATGTTGTCAAATCAAGACGTTGAGAAGTTATTGCAAGGCTACAAACATACAGCACTTGGAATGGAAAGTGATGATGATGACTTTCGGATTTCGCTTGCTGGCGCTCAGGAAAAAACCGCTTTACTTAAAATTGGTCAACAATGGACGAAACCGATAGGTTCAACACCAACAAGCCACATAATGAAATTACCAATGGGCGAGTTACCGCAAGTGGGTATCGACTTAACCGATAGCTGTGAGAACGAATTTATTTGCCTAGAGCTTGCGAGAGCCTTTGGTTTTAATGTGGCTAATTCAGAGGTGCTTTACTTTGGCGAGCAAAAAGTATTAAGTGTTGAACGCTTTGATCGTAGATATGCATCTGACGGTTCATGGCTCATGCGTCTACCTCAAGAGGATTTTTGTCAAGCAATGGGTATTTCATCTGCTCAAAAATACCAGTCAGATGGTGGTCCAGGAATCATAGACTGTCTCAATTTGCTCACGGCTTCGTCTAACAGGAAAGATAGAGCAACATTTTTTAAAACTCAGATATTCTTTTGGTTAGTCGCTGCTATTGACGGTCATGGAAAGAATTTTAGCGTATTTTTAGAGCCTGAAAACTCGTATAGAATGACGCCTCTGTATGACATCTTGTCCGCGTATCCAGTAATATCAAAAAAAGCCTTACAGCCACATAAGATCAAAATGGCGATGTTTTTAAAAGGCAAAAACACTCACTGGAAGTGGAAGGGTATTCAGCCTCGTCACTTTGTATCGACCGCCGAGTACGTAAAATATCCCGTTGATAAAGCTATATCTCACTATGAGTATTTTGTTGATAATGTTGAAAACGCTATTGCTAAAGTTGAAGATAAAATTCCCAATAGCTTTCCAGCCTACGTAGCGGAGGCAATTTTTTCTGGACTGAGAAAGCAAGCGGCTAAAAAATTGGTATAAATAGCAGAGACCGTGCACAACATATCAGTAACCGCGCTTTTGATGGTAAACATTACAAAAACTAAGTTTGGAGTACTTGGAAAAATTTGGAAATGCAAGGCGTTCAGACATTAGATAACCTTTTAGATGGCAAATAGCCAGAAGTCTTAGACAAAAAACAGCAACTTGATGAAGTTAAAAATTTGCAACTGTTTTGGTTTGTATACTGAATACCTTGCTTCGCTTTCTTAGTAAAAAGTGTCTGTAGGTTATCGGAAATATTAGTAACTTAGCTTCCTTGCGGTGTGATGCAATTAATTATGTGGACAATATACGTCCACATAAGACGTAAAATGTACACTTGATATCTATACATATTACGTCCATTATAGACGTAATATGTATAGAAGATATCACATGAATAAACAACAAACTTTAAGTCGTTTGACTATGCAAGCTAAGAACGATGGACATAATGGCGTATTTGATACCTATGATTTGGCAATGATGATGCAATTTAGGCATAACAATAAATTTAGCGGATTTATCGGTAAAGCAAGCAAAAACAACACAATCAAACGAGTCGCCAAAGGCTTATATATAAATCCACTATCGCCACCAAATCCGCGTACAGCAATCTACCTTATCGCTAAGCGCTTGAGATGGAATGTTAGTAACTATGTTAGTCTCGAATCTCAACTTAGTTATCTCGGCATAATCTCACAGCAACTCATGGGGCACGTCACTATCATGACGACCGGCAGAAAAGGTATTTTTAAAACTGCTTATGGCGTCATAGAATTTACCCATACCATGCGCTCAATCTGTGAACTATCAGATCAGTTGTACTATGACGAAGATATTGGAATGTTTAGAGCAAATAGACAGCGCGCGATAGCAGATCTAAAAAGAGTGGGACGTAATGTCAATATGATCGAGGAAATGCCAGATGCTGAATAAATTAGTAGAAGAGGTGCTCTTCAGAAACGAGCAGTTGAACGGACTAGCTGATGCAGTAGAAAAAGAAATTCTTCATCACGACATTTTGATAGTGCTGCAGAAAGCCGGGATCTTGCAGAATTTAACCTTTATTGGCGGCACTGCGCTTCGAGTCTGTTATAACTCCAATCGCTTAAGCGAAGATTTAGACTTTACTGCTGGTTTAGATTTTGAAACATCTGCTATGACGGGAATGGGTGATCATCTACAAGAATATCTTGCAAAAAAATATGAGCTGAAAGTTGTGGTTCATGAACCGACTTTGTCTAGCACTGATACATCAACGTGGAAAATAACAATAGAAAAATTCCCTAATCGACCGGATTTACCAAGCCAAAGAATGCACATCGACATTTGTGCGCTCCCTTCATTCGAGCGAGAGTTTAGGCCAGCCATTGATCATTATAATATTCAATCTCCCATTATTGGACTACCAATACCAGTGCAAAGCAAAGAGGAAATATTAGCGGATAAAATGGTCGCTTTTGCCTTCAGGGCTCGGCGAATCAAGCCTAGAGATGTATGGGATATTGCATGGCTGAAACAAGGTAACGTATCACAGAATGCTCAATTAATTAGCCGAAAGCTAGCAGTACGAAACAAGACAATTAGCGAATACGTAGAATTGACAACAAAACATGCTGGTATGCTGAATAATGATCTACCTACCCAAAAAGATTTTGCACAAGAAATGAGTCGATTTCTGCCAAGGGACATAGCTGAAAACACACTCAAAAATGCTCATTTCTGGTCTTATATTAGTCAAGTCATAAGTGAAGATGTTACAGCTGTAAACAACGAGTTAGTGGCTATAAAGACTTAACCACTTCAAGCAAATTATGATGGAGACTTCAAATTAACACACTATCTTCAGTAGCAATGAGTGGTGTGTTAATTTGCAACGGCAATTGACCCACCATTGCATTCATTAAGTGATCCATCTAATCTTGCTTAATGGTAAGGCGGATAGTTGCTCAGGTATTTTTTAATTGGCTCAATATTCAGCGCAAAAGCTAACCCCAAATGGCTCAATGAACTTCCCAGATTTTGCTAGACACTTTTAACAGTTACAATGTAACTTACAGTAGAGGTGTTTATGAGCAAAGGCAAAAGATATACCGTAACCGTCGCCTAAAGACCGTCACCT
>NZ_JBGIYY010000022.1:0-78760 GCF_041380235.1 Glaciecola sp. SC05 | reverse complement strand
ACGTGGAAGATGACGTGGATGATGATGCCGAAGACGACATTGATAATGACGTGGAAGATGATGCCGAAGACGACATTGATAATGACATGAAAGATGATGCAGACGACGATATCGATGATGATATTGATGTCTCAACCCAAACTATTGTCGGTACAACAATTGCCGCAGCTAATTTCGAAAATTTAGCACAGCGAGCAAGTCAAGAATTAGAAAGCGCCATAGAACAAAGAACAGAGGCAGATAACAAGAAGATCTTTAGCGACGATTGGCTGATTTTGAATGACCCCAACGATATGGATTTTCTCGCTGCGAATGGTTATTCGATTATTAGTACGCGTTTTTTACCTAGTTTAAATAAAGACTTAATTCGCGTAGAAGCGCCTGCAACATTTAAACCCGATGTCGAAGGCGAAAAATTATTACTCAGCTTAAACAGCACACAAAGAGCAGTGGATTTTAATCATATCTATACGCTTTCGGAGCAAAAGTCACTCGCTGACACTCAACAGTTAAGCCCTCAAAAACTCATTACTATAGAGTCACCTATCGAAAGGCAACGAGTCGGGGTCATTGACACTCAATTGGAATCAACCCACCCGGCACTGCGCTCTGTCAGCATTACCAGTAAAGATTTTTCCGAAAATAACCCTATTTCAATTAGCTCACATGGTAATTCTGTTGTCAGTATTTTAGTGGGTAACAGCGATGAATACACAGGCTTATTGAGTAATGTTGACGTTTATGCCGCTTCCGTATTTTTTGACGACGATACCAATGGGCAGATCACAACCACAGAGAGCCTAATACAATCACTGGATTGGCTGATTTCACAAGACGTTAAAGTGATAAACATGAGCTTAGCTGGACCGCCTAATATGGTTTTATCTGCGGCTATTGATAAATACTGTGAACAGGGAGTTATTATTGTGGCCGCTGTAGGAAACAGTGGCCCTCATTCTAAGCCCTTGTTTCCAGCGGCTTACGACTGCGTAATTGGCGTCACTGCCATCTCTGAAAATAACCTAATTTATCGCAGAGCGGTTAGGGGCAAACAAGTGGATATTGCGTCCTATGGAGTCAACGTGCGCGCTGCAGCCAACAACAACAGTTACTCTAATGTAACCGGCACCTCATTTGCTACTCCGTTTGTGACAGCACAATTACTTAGCTTACTGCCCACAGAGCCACTCAATACAGTCGCACAGCAGCAAGACGTAATCGATGCATTGATCGCGTTGACTGTTGATTTAGGCGAACCAGGGAAAGACGAAATCTACGGCCATGGAGCACTGATCAAAACCATAGACTCCGCGTCAGAAAAATAAAAATTTAAGTCGTAAAAATCGACCGTTATGCCATACTAAACCAAGTTAAAACTGATATGAAAAACCAGTGGTGATCTCGGTCTCACTAAAACTAGCAGACGCCAAATTTGAGTTGTTTTTAACGTGCGCCAATTCTAGATTCCAAAAGAAGTCATCGAAAACCTCAAGTTCGTTCAAAAGACTAAATGCTCTTCTTTTATCCACCCGAAAAGCACTAATTACCGGGTTGACGAGAGTATCAAAATCACGTTCACGATACCTAGCATCGGCGGTGAAACGAGATTGGTATCCGATCAATGAAAATCTTTTTTTATATGCCAATCTAATTTGGTAACTACGATAGTTAAACACGGGATCTAGGGCATCTTCCTCTCGCAATCTGAACGAACTAATAAAATAATCACTCAAACCTTTCCAAAAAAAATAGTAATCAAGACCATATTCGTCACTTTTTGCGTCGCGCGCTGGATTGTTAACTAGTTCTTTTTCAATATTTGTATAAGCTAAACGAATAAAATTTTCTTTGTTAAGAAAAAATGAAAACGATGGGGAAATTTGGGTAAGCACCAAAAAATCATTGCCACCGAGTTGCGCGTCTGCCTTTCTGTAGTCGAGGCTAAAGGTGTAGCCAGAATATTTGAACTTATATCCAAAGGTCGACAAGATGGTTTGCAAATCAAAATTGTCTGCATCTGAGTAATTTTGGTCGGTGAGAGATAAAGACGCTGAGATGCTGTGAGCGTTATTGAACGCATATGCAATATCGCCTTTTGCTTTTAATGTAAAAAACGTATCGCCGCTCGATGTAGTTAAATCGATTTCTTCAATAACTACGTTATTATCATTGCCAATCTGGGCTTGTATTTGACCACCAAGTGAAACACCACTGTTATCTTTACTGTAAACATCTTTGGTCGCATCGATTAAAAATAATGCAGTACACATTGAGATAATGCACAAAATAGAGACTTTGATGGTCACTCTATTTACTCCTTTGCTTCAAATGTGACTCACAAATATGTTCGCCCGTTGCAATACTCTGATTAAAACTGATTCATCCAACACGAAACAGCGCATAAACCTGACTTTATGATAAAGTAAAGACCCTAGTCAAGTACAACATCGACTAGGGTCATCTCAAGCTATTTTTCAGTCATCTGAAAATTCAATTTTTTCGGCAATGAAAATACCATCTTCATTAATGAAACCTTTTAACTCAACTTCAACCCCGGGTAATATATCGGCTACCGAACCATCTTCAAATTTTGTGAAGCGGTCATGTTGCACAGTTAAGTTACCGAGGGTGAACTGTGTATCACTGAGAACTTGACCAATAGAGCCCTCAATCTCATTGCGCTCTGATTCGCCAAACTCTAGCTCATCTGCAATCAGTTTTTGCTGTTCATTAAAGCGACCTTCCACTTCTACGTATAATCCCACGTCAAGACGATTAGCACTGCCATTTTCATACTCAGTGTTGTTTGTTAGGACAATGGTCACACCCGCGACTACAATTTCATTATTTTCCAATATTTCTGAAATTACTCCATTAATTTCCACGTCGCTTTGGTCATCACTGTTTTCAATATCAATCTCATAGGCATATAGTGCACCGTTTTCATCTAAAATCGCATCTACTTCTACAAATGTGCCTTGTAGTAAATCTGCAGCAGAGCCATCTGAAAAGCGAGTAGATGAGTCAAATAAAATTACTTGCTGATTGATCACCATCGTGTCGTTAGCCGCATTAGCGTCTAGAACACCCTTTATCTCAATATCAAAGTCATCACTATCCTCACCGTCTTCAATTTTGACTCGCGTCGCTAAGATATCTCCATTGTCAGCTTCACGGCCGTATATTTCAACGCGGACACCATTTGCGAGTATAGACAATGCCTGGTCTCGAAAGATCGTACGATCATTGGTTGTGATCAAGCGACCGTTTACTGTAAACGACTCAATCGAATTGAAGTCGGTAATTACGCCTTCAAACTCAACTCCACCAGACTGATCATCGCCGTTTTGGCTGCTCGAGCTGCCCGTTTCAATTTCAGTAGCAAGAAAGCTTCCGTCAGCTTGTCTGATCCCTTCTACCTCAATCCAATCACCTGCCGCTATCTGAGCGAAGAATGTATCTGCAGACACATCTGAATCACCTAATTCATACTCAGTAAATTGTCCTGTTGTGATAAGGGCTCCTTGTAATTGCAACGACGTGCCATCGATAGCAAGTACGCTTCCTTTTAATTTCGCCTCATGGTCATCTCTATCACTGCTACCTGCAGTTTCTTCACGTTCCATCTTTTTAACAACGAGACTATCGCCACTCGCAAATGCCTCAACCTCTATGAGGTCACCGATGTTCAGTTGACTTAAACTAAAGCGTCTAATGTCTAAATCAGAATCATCTTTTAATTGGCTGAATTCATCTACCACAAACACGGTATCTAAAATGGTAATCGTGTTATTTTCAAGATCCACTGCTTGCAATAGTCCCTCGACATCAATCTCGCCTTGCTTGTCGAATCGGACACGCTCAGCGACAATACCATTGTCTGTTTTGATCCCATTGACTTTTACTCTTATACCAACAGCAAGTGATGCGCTCGTACCCGCAACAAAATCGGTACTCTCGCTCCAACTGATTGCACTGCCGCTAAGACTAAAGCCATTTGCTGTTATTTCACTTATTACCCCATCAACATCCACTCGACCTGAAATGCTATCATCATTGCTATTGTCTACTTCAATTTCATCAGCAAGCAAAACACCATCAATAACCGACTGATTTGACTCAACTTTTACGTAAAGTCCATTAACTAATGTAGCTTCGGTTGTTGCTTGAGAAAAATCAACTATCACGCTACCTAAGCTAAATTGTTGTTCAGCATCATTTAGATTAGAAACCTCTCCTTTTAGCTTAAAAGAGTCTTGGCTGTTTTCTAAGTCCACGTATGTTGCAAGCCATGTGTCGTCTTCATTTTTGATAGCGCTTATTTCTACAATATCGCCAACCTGCAAAGCAACAAATGACGTGTCATCAAATATTGTTCTGGAATCAACCTGATATGCCTGACCAAACACAACAAGTTCGTTTTCAGACAAAGAAACCGCATCTAAGGGACCTTCTGCATGCACAAAATGCGAAATTTTACTTGCGCTGTTAATCGCAGCATCGGCTGTCTGGCGCCCCTGTATAGAGACAGTCATTCCTACACTCAGATCATCTTCACTGGCATTGTCATTGTCGTCTGTTTCTACCGAAGCATCATCAGTAGAATACCGAACACCATTTACATAGACGCTACCAAAATTAGATATTACCCCAGCGCTAAGCACATCGGTCATATACACCAACTCTTGCGCGGCGGTATTGTTTGCACTCACAGTTAATGACACCGTTGCAGGAAGTACATCGAATTCGATGTTATCAACCGATACTGGTGAAGTGGTTAAGGTATAGGTGCCTGGTGCTAAATCAGATAAGGTAGTATTGCCGCTCACATTGCTAGTAAAACCGTTGGGTCCTGCTACGGTAACAGATGATTGTGCACCTGCAGGTAAGCCCACTATCGCGACAGAGAGCGCTCCATTTGACGGTGCCGGTGCTGGTTGCGGTGCTTCGCTGCTTGAGCTACCAGAACCCCCACAGGCATATAGCAATGAAGTTACAATCATCGTGCCTAAAATATGTTTCTTTTGCATTTTCATTTTGTCTTCCTCTTAAACTCATTCGTATATCAAACATAAAAACGTGTCGTCCCTAAATGGCAAAAATGAGGGATTAGACGCGAAAATTTCAACATAGACAGCTAAACAATTTGCTGACCATCTAGTTCACTAACGAATGACAAAAAAGTTTATTCCAATTTATTTAAAATTATTTATCGAAATATAAAACCCAGCTGTGTGAAATACTTTTCATATTGAAGTGTTCAACGACAAGAAAGCACTATCTTAACTGGTCTGTTTTTGACGCAATGTAGTCAAATGGCTATTGATCTTATCTGCACTGTCTTTGGTTTGAGACGCTAAGTCTCTGACTTCACTTGCCACTACTGCGAAGCCGCTGCCAACGACAACAGATTAATTAGTTCGGATCTTTGTGGGTATCTAATTGTTTAGCGACCAAGGCGATCATAATGTAAGTCCATCCATTTATGATCAAATCTAGGGCGATAAAAAGCCCGATAACCCAAAGCGCTGATGACGGCCATTCGGCAATGATAATTGCTCCTAATATCATCGATGCAAACCCGCCTATAAGTGGCCACCACCAGCCTTGTATGTTCCTCATCTGCATCGCATAAATAATTCGTATGGCGCCCAGCGCAAAAAATATTATCGCGATAAATACCGTAAGCGCGACCGCGCCGCCAATAGGGTCATACACCACCACGCTGCCGGCTAGCAAATATAATACTGCTACAAACATATGCCAAGACAGGTTACTAGAGAGTTTATCTCTATAAACCTGCACCAGTTGCACCAAACCGCCGATAATAAGTAACCATCCAAAGAATAAAACCGTTACTAGGGTCAAGGTTGCAGTTGCCCCTAAACCGATAGTGCCAAGACCGATAAACAATACCCCTAGAGCCATTATCCAACGCCAGTTTTTATGGGTATTCCCAAACAGGCTTGGTACCTTATAAACGCTTTTTTTTGATGGGTTTTCGCGCATTTTGAAAAATCTCCTAAACATTAAAATCGCCGTATGCAAATCCAAACTAAGCGGTGGCTTACATCAGCCAGCTCAGCTTCTTCATGGTCTAAGCCTTGCTAGGTTGACCTGCTAGCATGATAGGCCTCAGATACCTTTTGGAAAATAAGGAATATCCGCAAACTAACTGTGGTTACTACCTAATCAATTCATAAGGGGTTTCCACATTTCATTAAGTAGAATACCGAATAGTATTTGATCTTAGCGGCAATCATTATTAAAGGTGTATATTTATCATCATTTGAGGACAGTAAACATGACAGCAAATAAAAAAGAATCTGATTTACAACATGGCTACAAAGCGATGGTAGAGGCAATTGAAGAATTTGTTGTAAAAGAAGGGAAATCTTTGCAAGAAGCCTTTCATAGTGCAGAAGAAAAACTGTCTGAGGCCAAAGAACTCAGCGTAGAAAAAATTCAACAAGCCAGTAAAGATTTAAAATACAATCTGAGCGTATTAGGCGAGGCTATTGAAGGAGCTAGCGATGCCTATAAACAACAAATCGCGTTTGACGTAGCGTATATAAACGCGTCCATATGGAATAAATTACAAAGTATCGCAAATTCAAACACCGTGGAACTCATGGCTTTCACAAAAACGCTAAGAGAAAATGCCAACGCAGTTGAAACAGAAGAGCATTTAAATGCTCATCAACAACATCGGCAGTGGGGATCAGAACACGCGCTATGGCTAGATGAAATAGCCTTTTGGAAGCGGGATCATGAGCAAATCGTCACTAAAATGATAGAAATTGAAAAAGCACTTAAACTACAAGAAACGCTTTTAAATAAGCATGCTCACGCTATTCAAGCGCATGTAAAAAAAGACCATAACCATGAAAAAACGATGGCCGATGTTGAACAGGACCACAGTAGTGAAAAGTTTAAAGACGCCGACAAGCGCAAAAACTCAAGCCACAAAAAAGAACAAGGCTCTCATGCACAGCAATCAGAAGTTCATCGTGCATTAAAAGCTAAGCACATAAAAGTGTTGGCTATGGTCAATATGCTGTATAAAGAAACGCATCAGGCAACGTAATTTGTTACTAGGCTATATAGTCATCATATTTTTCAACTAAATCAGGAGCAAAACTCAGTGCAAGCACTCCCACATCAATATCATGTTAGCGCTACAGGTAAATCGGACAACAGTTTACATGTAAGCATCGCGAATTTAGAAGACCTACCGGTAGCCGCTCCCGCTCAGTTTGGCGGACCAGGCGATCAATGGTCGCCCGAAGATTTGTTTATGGCGTCTATTTCGAGCTGCTTTGTGTTGTCCTTTAGGGCGATTGCCAGAGCATCTAAGCTCAATTGGCAATCAATAGAATGCCATTCGCAAGGAACCCTCGATAAGGTAGAAGGTAAAAATAAGTTTACCAAGGTTGTTACGGACGTCACGCTCGTAATAGCTGAAACCGAAAGTATCGAGCTCGCAGAGCGCTTATTGCATAAAGCGGATGCAAGTTGCTTAGTGGCTAATTCTCTGAGCACTGAACTGGTATTAAATATTTTGGAAATAAAATCTACCTCAACTTAAATTCATTGGAGCAGCGGCTTAAACAAACTGATTCAATAGATGACGAGTTATTTGATAAAGCCATCCAGCTTTGCGAGCCTGGTATTGATAAGTCTGAAATTATTAGGCGAAGACTCAGTTCTTTGCCACCCATTAATAATAGCCGAAATTGCTTGCGGAACTCCACCCTCAACAAGAAAAAGGACGCTTAATGATATGTCTTTACTTGGCAAATCACATATAGCGAGTCAAACTGAAATTCTAACAATGATTGAGCAACACCAATTATATGGAAAGGGTTTTGGATACATTGACATTGCTCTTCTTTGCTCTGTGTTAATAACCCCCGATAGCAAACTATGGACTTTCGACAAACGCCTAGCGCTTCTCTCAGACCAATTTGAAGTACTTTACTCTCCTGAGTGACTGGTTTAAAGAAAGCTTGGCTTTAAGCTTGCTGACACTATGGTTTAAGCACTGAACATAACCATAACAATTGCAAACACAAAGCCGCCTAACGCAATCTTCAAGCCATTTTTAAATGTAGGGGTTTTTGGCAGAAACATCATAAACGCAGACACGACAAATCCTAAAAGGCAAACAGCAAATGCTAGGTTCAATATATAAAGCGGGCTATTTGTGGTCGCTTTATGTAATTTAACTAACTTGGCCAACACAAAGGGATAATCTTTGCGAGTCGTGGTGACTAAGCCGGTTTGTTTATTATACGTCCCCTGCTTAAAAGTAATGCTTGATGGGGTATCGTTTAATACTAAGAAATTGTCAATCTTCAGTTGGTTTCCAAGAGTTTGCTGGTCTAAAAAAGCGGGTAGTTGTTGCTCACTTACATATTCGTATTTCAAAAAGTCTGTTTTTCTGAATATGAGCAGGCTGCCGCTAATTGCGTAAACGGCAATGATCCCTGAAAGGAAAAAGCCCAACCAACGATGATATTTGCGAAATGTTGCGTGTACTTTAGGTGAGGCCATTAATTTTTCTCCATGTGATAAGATTATTTTTGCAATAACTAAGCCGACGCGTTGACATCTGCTTTGTCACTGGCTTTAACGGTATTACTCTGACTTTCTAAGTGCAGGCGGGCCACTCGCTTAGACAGTGTATGCAGTTGTTTGAAACCATCGACCAACTGCATTTCATAACGAAACACTTTTAATCGCTCTTGCTCGGGTTTAAAACGCTTTACTTGGTGCTTTAAGGCATCTTGAATCAAATGATCGATGGTTTGTTTAATCGCGATTACCGACATTGCAGCCTCATCGTCTTTTGCATAGATGCTCCTAAAGGCATTTTCCATTGACTTGCCAACCTCAGAAGTTAATTGCCCCACTAAGTTAAGCATGGTTTCACTAGGCTTGATATTCTCTTGCATCATTTCGTGCAAGACTTGTTGTAAGTTAGACCGCACAACTTCTAAAATCGACTCAATAATGTTCACCACATTCATGAGTTTCATGTACTCTTTTTGTTCCTCTTCTGTTAGCTCAGACTGACCCGCTAAGCCTAGGTAGGTAATAATCTGTCCTTGATATGACTCAAGTCGCTGAATCGTTAAATCTTCACGCGCAAGGCGGTCTAAATTAGGTGCAGCTATCATGGACACAACACGTTTATAAAACAGGCCGGCCTGTTTTTGATAGTGCTCTAGTTCTAAATTGACCGCTTGCATCGCTAACGAAGGATTATTGATTAACGCATGATCAAGAAACTCAGGCTTAAACTCGCCTATCGCTTTTTCTTCCGGCAGTGGCGGAAATATTTTGTAAACCACCCACAAAAAAGCAGGGATCATGGGCAAAAACAAGATCAAAGCGCTTAATTTAAATAATGTATTGGCGTTCGCAATTTCTCGTGGCGTATTGTCAATTACAGTAGAAACTGCTCCGCTATCAAACAAGTTAAGTGTTGTGACATAACTAGCCACATTCGCCAACTCAGGAATAAATGGAAGCCAGATCAATACCCCGAGAATATTAAACTGTACATGGATCATCGCTGTGCGCAGAGCCTCTCGCGACTTTCCAATAGTCGACAGCATTGCCGTAACAGTGGTTCCTACATCAGCCCCCAATGACAATGCAATACCCGCGGGCAAAGTTAAGAAACCATTACTCGCCATCACAATAATGATAGCGATGGTCGCTGATGATGATTGCACCAAAGCGGTAAACACTAAGCCCACTAAAATACCGAGAAAAGGATTTTGCATTTCAACCATGACATCTAAAAATGGTTGATAGTTACGCAAGGGATCCATGCCTTCGCTCATAATATTCATGCCAAAGAATATCAGGCCTAAGCCCATGATCAGTTCGCCAATGGCTTTCTTCTTGCGTAATTTCGCTGTGAACTGGATCATGAAACCCACCGCGATCATTAAAAGCGCAAAGTTTGTCACCTTAAACGCAACTATCTGAGCGGTGATGGTCGTCCCTAGGTTTGCTCCCATGATCACGCCAGCGGCCTGGCCTACGGTCATTAAACCAGCCGACACAAATCCAACAACCAATACTGTAGTAACCGATGACGACTGAATAACAGTGGTAATGCCGGCTCCTGTGATCGCTCCCATTACGCGATTCGTTGTTAGTTTACCGAGCATCTTTTTCATTTTGTCGCCAGCGACGACGAGCAGACCTTTTACCATTGACTCCATGCCAAATAGGAATAACGCCAGTCCACCTGCTAGCCACATAAACATGGTAAACCAGTCTAAGGTCGTTTCATCTAATTGTCTGGCATAGGCAAAGGAGCTAAAAAACATCGCCGTTACAATGACTGTACGAATCAAAATGGATAAATTAATGGGCATACTGTACCTTTATAAAAGGACATATAGTAATTAAAGTCACTGCATAATTGTGCGCAGCGTCATACATGCTATCGTGCGGTGCAGTTTCGGGTTTAACTAGAGGTAAGCGCCTCTTCTTGCAGCTTTATTCGAACAAGCTCTGCGAGCGTTCTAACACACAATTTTTTCATGACTTGTGAGCGATGTACTTCGACCGTGCGCTCACTTATCCCAAGCTCGTACGCCACCACTTTATTCATATCGCCTCTGGCGACTCGTGTGAAAATTTCTTGTTCACGCTCGGATAATAAAGCCAGTTTTTCAATCAGCGCACTGCGATCGCGCTCTTCGCTGCTGCGACCAGCGTCAATGCTAAGGGCTTGATTAATACTATCTAATAAATCCTGCTCTCGAAAGGGTTTACGAATGAAGTCTACAGCACCCTGGCGCATAGCTTCTACTGCCATCGGTATGTCACCATGGCCGGTGATAAAAATAATCGGTAACGTTGAGCCCAACGACTTTAATTTTTTCTGTAAGTCTAAACCAGTCATACGCGGCATACGAATGTCTAAAATTAAACATCCGGTCAAATTGTTGTCATAGTCTTCTAAAAATTCTAAGGCGCTACTGAATACCTTGCTCGCTTGCCCGGTGGTTTCTAACAGCAGGCTCAAGCCTTCTCGAATGCCTTCGTCGTCGTCAACAACATATACAATTTGCTCATTTTGCTCATTTTGCTCATTTTGCATGATAGCGTTCTCTCGTTAAAGCCGGGATCGTAAAGTAAAACCTCACGCCACCCTCGTCACTGTTATAAACAATAGATGTGCCCATTAATTGCTTTATATAGTATTGCGGCAGATCGCGGCCGTCTATGCTTTGTTTGTGGTTTTGCTGTGAATTAGAGCTTGACTGAAGTTTCTCTATCACAGGAACGGCTCTTCGCAACTGCTGACTTAATTTATCAAACAGTAGAGAAACTTGCTCATACTTCCCAGCCTCAAACATTCGCTTGCCCGTCTGAGCGAACAACAAGCCATGATTGTATAAGCAAGGTGTACGTCATCCAATTGTGGATAGCCACATTGCTATGCGGTGATTCCCAATTGCTGTCGCCGAGTTTTCAGGCTTAAATCCCCCTATATCGATAACTAAGGAGAAGGACTTAAAATGAAAAATGAAGATTCGCAACAGCAAAATTTTGATAAAATGTTGCACGCATCCATCGCTAAGTATACGGGTGGATTATCTCCTAGTGCCCTGATGGAAGCATATGCTGACTGGGCTGTTCATTTAGCCTCGTCTCCGGGAAAGCAAGCTCAACTGTTCGAGAAGGCCCAAAAGAAATCCGCTCGGCTGGCTGGATATGTCAGCACATGTACCGCTAAAAAAGATGACTCTCAAGCCTGCATAGAGCCCCTGCCTTTCGATAAAAGGTTCAGTAATGAAGCATGGCAAAAGTGGCCATTTAACTTCATTCATCAATCATTCTTGCTTAATCAACAGTGGTGGTCAAATGCGACAACGGGAATAAACGGTGTCACAGAGCAACATGAAAACGTAATAGAATTTGCCACCAGACAAATCCTAGATGTTTTTTCACCTTCTAATTTCTTACTCACTAATCCAGAGCTACTTGAACAAACTCAAAAAGAAGGCGGGCAGAATCTCATTAAAGGTGCCAAAAACCTTATGGACGACCTGCAGCGCTATATTGCTCATCAACCCTCGGCGGGGGCTGATGCATTTGCAGTGGGTAAAAACTTAGCCATGACGCCGGGCAAAGTGGTATACCGAAACCGCTTAATAGAACTGATTCAATACTCCCCCGCGACAGACCAAGTCCACCCAGAACCAATTCTGATCGTGCCAGCATGGATCATGAAATACTATATATTAGATTTATCAGCACAAAATTCATTGGTTAAGTACTTAACCGAGCAAGGCTTTACTGTCTTTATGATTTCATGGAAAAACCCCGACTTAGATGATCGCGATTTGGGCATGGCTGATTACCGACAGTTAGGCGTGATGGATGCTATTGACGCCGTTAGCAAAATAAATGGCGACGCCAAAATTCATGGTATTGGCTATTGTTTAGGCGGCACCTTGCTCTCAATTGCCGCGGCTACAATGGCAAGGGACGGGGACGAGAGATTTCAGACGCTTTCTCTATTTGCTGCCCAAGTTGATTTTTCTGAGGCGGGCGAACTGATGCTGTTTATCAATGAGAGTCAGGTCAGCTTTTTAGAAGATATGATGTGGGAGCAAGGGTATTTAGACGCCAAGCAAATGGCCGGTGCGTTTCAACTGCTGCGCTCAAATGATTTAATCTGGTCACGCTTGGTGCACGACTACTTAATTGGCGAACGTGCTGAACTAAACGATTTAATGGCATGGAATCTTGATACAACACGCATGCCTTATCAAATGCACTCTCAGTACTTGCGTAGACTTTTTTTAAACAATGACTTGTCTGAAGGCCATTACTTGGTTGATGGTAAGCCCATCTCCATATCTGATATTCGCGCACCGGTATTTATAGTGGGCACTCAAAAAGATCATGTTGCGCCTTGGCATTCTGTGTATAAATTTCACTTACTGAGCGATACCGACGTGACATTCTTACTCACCAGCGGTGGTCACAATGCCGGCATTGTGAGTGAGCCCGGCCATCCGCATAGAAGTTATCAAATATCGACTACGAAAAAAGACGCAAAATACATCGACCCAGATAGCTGGCTAGCACAACAGAAGCATCACGAAGGCTCATGGTGGCCTGAATTAACGAGGTGGCTAACTGAGCACTCAAATGCTCCTATTACACCGCCACACATGGGCGCACCGAAGAAAAAGATGAAAGTGCTCTGTGACGCTCCAGGCACTTATGTCCTACAAGATTGATAAATAAGGGATTATTCAAGTATGAATCTACAAGGGAAAAAAGGCTTAGTAGTGGGCATAGCAAACGAGCATTCTATTGCGACAGGTTGCGCCCAGGCTTTCGCAAACGCTGGCGCTGAACTCGTCGTCACCTACTTAAACGATAAAAGCAAATCCTATGTTGAGCCTGTGGCTACAGTCTTAGGTGCCGCAATGCTATTGCCGCTGGACGTCCAAGATGACCAACAGCTCGACGCGGTATTTGAACGCATCGCATCACAATGGGGAGGCTTAGACTTTTTACTTCACGCAGTTGCGTATTGCCCAAAAGATGACTTACACGGACGAGTCACCGATTGTTCGCGAGCAGGATTTGCTGAGGCAATGGACATCTCATGTCATTCGTTTATTCGCATGGCCCGAAAAGCTGAACCTTTAATGAAAAACGGAGGAAGTCTGCTTACACTTAGTTATTACGGCGCCGAAAAAGTCGTTAATCACTACAACATTATGGGGCCAGTTAAAGCTGCGCTGGAATCATCTGTTCGTTATTTAGCCGCTGATCTTGGCCCCAGTGGAATTCGAGTAAATGGAATTTCGCCAGGCCCACTGCAGACCCGAGCCGCATCTGGCATTGCACATTTCGACGAGCTTATTAATCAAGCCAGACAGCGCGCCCCTAAACGCCACTTGGTCAGCATTGAAGACGTGGGCAATATGGCTACTTTTCTTGTGAGTGATGCCGCTACCAGCGTTACGGGCGACATTAGTTTTGTGGATGCTGGCTATCACGTGATGGCTTAGCCTCTTACCCAGTATAAGAATAGGTTGAAATCACATATGGAATATATCGAAAACAAAACCTTCAGCGAAATACAAATAGGCGACACGGCTCAGCTTGTGCGGGTACTTAAGCAGCAAGACATTGAATTATTTGCGGTCATGTCAGGTGATGTTAATCCTGCTCATGTCGACCCAGAATACGCAAAAACAGACATGTTTCATAAGGTTATTGTGCATGGCATGTGGGGAGGCGCGCTGATTTCGGCGGTCATTGGTACGCAATTACCCGGGCCTGGTACGATTTATTTAAACCAAAGCCTTAGCTTTCGACGTCCAGTAGGTCTCGGTGACAAGGTACTTGTGCGCGTCACCGTAAAAGAAAAATTTGAAGATAAACGTGAAGTGTTGCTGTATTGCGAATGCATCAATCAAGACGGTGAAGTGGTTATTAAAGGGGATGCCAGTGTTATCGCACCAAGCGAAAAAGTAAAGCGCCCCAGAGTCATGCTGCCCGAAGTACATTTGCACGAGCAAGGCGCCCATTATAAAAGACTCCTAGCAAGCACCCAAGATATCCCTCCCATACGAGTAGCGGTGGTGCATCCTTGTGATGAACTATCGTTAATGGGTGCGCTCGAAGCAAAGCGCCATGGCGTTATCGAGCCAATCTTAGTCGGGCCTAAAGCGAAGATAATGGCAGTGGCCGAAAAAGCAGCTTGTAATTTAGATGGGATCACCATCATCGATGCGCAGCACAGTCATGCTGCGGCAGCAATTGCCGTTGAGCAGGTGCGCGCCAATCATGCCGACGCCATAATGAAAGGAAAATTGCACACCGACGAACTGATGGAAGCGGTGGTAAATAAAACCAAAGGCTTGCGCACCGAACGCAGAATGAGCCATGTTTTTGCTCTAGACGTGCCCACCTATCATAAACCCTTATTCATTAGCGATGCTGCAATTAATATTGCGCCGGATCTCAATACCAAACGCGACATTGTGCAAAATGCCATAGAGCTACTGCACGCTCTGGGTATTGAAGCGCCAAAAGTCGCCATACTCTCTGCCGTAGAAACCGTTAACCCAAAAATGCAGTCCACCATGGATGCTGCAAGCCTATGCAAAATGGCAGACCGAAAACAGATCACTGGTGGCATTATCGACGGTCCGTTGGCGTTTGATAATGCCATTTCGAAAGCCGCGGCGACGAGCAAAGATCTCACCTCAGAGGTAGCTGGGGATGCCGACATATTGATAGCCCCTGATTTAGAAGCCGGCAATATGATTGCAAAACAGTTAATTTACTTGGCAGGTGCTGAGTCGGCAGGCATTGTGCTGGGTGCTTCGGTGCCGATCATATTAACTAGCCGAGCGGATGGCACGTTATCCAGACTAGCCTCATGTGTTTTAGCGCAGCGTTTTGTCAATTTTTATAAAAAGAGTAGCGCATGACTGATGCTGTCCTAACAATTAATGCGGGATCTTCAAGCATCAAATTCGCGCTCTATAGTTTGCAGGATATGTCGCCTTTATTAAGTGGCAAAATTGTGAATATTGGTCAATCACCTTCCTTAAAGGCTAGCGATATCCACGGCACAGATTTATGCCAGCCTGCTATCGAAATTGGTGATCAGGCGAGTACCCATGAAACACTCATATCGTGGCTACTTAACTGGCTAAAAGAGCATGACAGCGGCATTTTGCTAAAAAGCGTTGGTCATCGCGTTGTTCATGGCGGCCAATCTTTTACAGAGGCAACACGGGTAACACCCAGCGTGCTGCTGCAGCTAAAAGCGCTTATTCCGTTGGCACCGCTGCATCAAGGTCATAATTTATCGGCCATCGAAGCTATTAGTAAATGGGCGCCTAGGCTACCTCAGGTGGCTTGTTTTGATACTAGCTTCCACCATACCCAAAGCGAACTTGCAAAGCTCTTTGCCATCCCGCGAAAATATACTGAAAACGGCATTATTCGATACGGGTTTCATGGTTTGTCATATGAATACATTGCCAATCAATTGCCTAAATACCTCAATAAACACGCTGACGCTCGTGTAATCGTTGCCCATATTGGTAACGGTGCCAGTATGTGCGCATTAAAAAATGGCAGAAGCGTTGCCTCTAGTATGGGCTTTACCGCACTGGACGGTCTAATGATGGGACAGCGTTGCGGTAGCTTAGATGCAGGCGTCATTTTGCATCTATTGCAGCATTACAAAATGAGCGCAGCGGCCATTGAACACATGCTTTACAAGGAATCGGGCTTACTTGGGGTATCTGGGATCAGCAATAATATGCAGGTTTTGCAGCAAAGCGACGATCCACATGCTGCAGAGGCTATTAACCTCTATTGCTATCGTGCAGCGCGAGAGCTTAGCTCACTGGTAAGCACCTTAAACGGACTCGATGCCATTGTATTTACGGCAGGCATTGGCGAAAACTCAGCGTTAGTTCGTGAGAAAATTTGCGAGCATCTAGCTTGGCTTGGAGTTGTGCTAGATAACAAGGCGAATCAGTCCAACAATGATGTTATTAGTAATTTAAAGTCTTCAGTGCAAGTGCTTATTATTCCGACCAACGAAGAGCTTGTGATTGCAAAAGCAACTAAAGCCCTTCTCGAGTAGCCAAAATGGTTATACTTTTGCCGGTACAGAGGCTAATCGATGGTATTAATGGCTATTTGCATTCTAGGGTTGGAAATCACAATTTCTGTTAATTTGGAAAAACATCTGTTTTGTGCAAAATTAGGTAGGTCTGCAATGAGGGCGAAAGCGGTCGTTCGCGGCTCAGGTATAATGTTCAATTTATCCATAAACTTCTACGGAAGTTTTACGGCAATGAGCCGACATTGTCGAAATTTGGTATAGCCGCTTAGCCATTGCAGCTCCAACGCCCAACTAAAAAAAATAATTTTGCGATTTTGCGATATAGTTATTAAACAATCATATTTAGCCAATGTTGCAGATTACAAAATATAGTTCATCAACCAAACGACTCGATCTCTAAGATAAAGGGGTTAAATCAGCTTTTTGAACATACTTTCCAAAGGGCCTATTTTAAAACGTTTCAACCAAAGCATACTAAATACGACGCTTGAAAAGCAAAATACTAACGAAGCGATTAATGATAATTCAATACTTTGGTTATACAGTAAACCCAATGACTCAAGCGTTCCCATTCCAACAATAACATGTGCAATATACAAGGTTAAAGCTAAGCGCCCTGTTTTACCGAGGTACTCAATTAGTCTGCTGTTTGGGAATGCGCTTGTTAGCTTTACACAAATAAGTAACATCAGCACTGCTGAACTGCCAGCCGAGAGCATGTACTGAGGTAATGGCGGTATGATAGAGGTGCTTAACACAAATTCTATTTCCTCTTGTGACAAGCCAACGGCAGCATTGTCTGTCGCCCACGTTCTCAGCATATAAAAAGTAAGTTCGGTTATCACTAAAATGCTTAACGCCCATGTAAAGAGTGACTTTTGAACACCAGACTTAGATAAATCATGTCGGCCTAGCCAAATCCCAAAAATCAAAAAACCACACCAAGGAAATATAGGATGAAAACCATTAAATACAATATGCCTAATCATGCCGTCCATAGTCCAAAACCCAGCGTAGCTATATGTTGCCCAATCCCAGCCATGCTCGTAATCAAAAAAGCCCCATAACACAGGAAAGGCTACAACAAAGGCGATTGAGATTAACAGTAGTCTCTTAGGCGCAAGCGTAAATAAAAAGGCGGCAATGATAAAATAAAAGCCATAAAAATGGAGGATGTCGGCTTCCCATATTGGGGTATAGGCCAAGCCAATAACAATCAGCAGTAGGCCACGCTTTAACAATGATTTTCTTACAACGTTAGTGTCTTCAGGCTTTTTCGAAACCAGTGCTTTGTTAGTTAAAATTGCAATACCAATGCCCGCTAATATAACGAATAGTGCAGACGCGCGACCTTCAAACAAATGAGCAAAGCTATGCCATATTGTCGCTCCATCACTTACCTCCATTGCTAATTTAAAGTTGACAATGACCATACCAAATAAAGCCAATGCACGCGCAACGTCAAAGCCAATAATTCTGTTCAAGTTGAGGTCCTTAGACAATGTAATACAATTTTAAGATACATTGGTGTATCATATGATAAGATGCAGTTATGATGCAAGGGTGTATCACAAGTGGATATTAGAGCAATTCGCTCAAGACGAGCTATTATGCAAGCTGGATTGAAGTTATTCATCCAAAATAAGGAATCAACATTAGTTGATATTGCCAAGGATGCTCAAGTAGGCAGAGCAACAGTGTATCGGCAGTTTGATGACAAGGAATCCTTGCAAGAGGCCATAGGATTATATTGCCTTGACCGCTTTGATGACGTTAACAAGCACTTAGAAAAACAAGCTCAAGACTCTTTAGATGCAATTAGGCTCATTTTACAAAACACTTTACCTCTTTATTTGGAATTTACGTTTTTGAATAAATTTGAAAGCGTGTTGGTGCATAGCAAGAAGTTTCAGTTCCGAATGAAGAAACAAGATGATGAATTACGGTCGCTTATAAGTCTTGCATTAGATCAAGGACGGCTCAATAACTCATATTCTGTAGAATGGATATTTTGTTACTTTGAGGGTTTGATATGGGCCGGCTATAAAGCTATACAATCAGGTGAATATACCTCAAAGCAAGCCGCTGAGCTGGCTTTTGGTTCATTTAAAAATGGGGTTAGTATATTTTAATTGTGCGTTCAGACGTGACTAAATGAGCGGAAACCGCAACAGCAGCTAACTGTCCGTTCCACCCAATTTAGATCAAAATCAACAATAAAATACTCTATTTTTTTCTTCTCAGGCTTGAATGTCTGCAATGGAAGTGAACCTGTAAATCAAAGAATGTCTTGCCTAAGTCCTCGCAGCAGTTTTAGTGCTCATGTGTCTAGGTAAGCTGGCATAAGGCCCAAATGTTCTATAAATGGTTTGAAGTCTCTATCAGAGAACAGTAATGGTATGTTTGCTTGAATGCAGAAAGAAGCAATAATGACGTCGTTTGTCTTTCTAATCGTAATTCCTTTTTTGCGCAATTTTCTATAATTTTTTGCGTATCGCACGACCGAATCAGTATTGAGCATCGAATATTGGTCTAACAAAGATAATCTAGTATGTACTTCCTGAAACTGCTTGTCATTTACGATCCCCTGAAGTATTTCAAGAAAAATCAGGTCTCCCATAGCAAGGACTCCATCGTTCAGACATTCATCAAGAAAATCAGTTTTCGGAGTAACTCGACCGTTTAGATAGTCAATCCAAACGCTCGTGTCAGCGAGAATCACTCATTATTCCTCATTTCATCTAGGTCGCCTTCCCAAGTAATTTGACCCCTTAATTCTCTGATTGATTGTTGTTTTTTCCTTTGAACCAAAAGTTTAAGGCCTTGTTCAACTACATCTTTTTTAGTTCCCAATCCAGTTGCTTTTATCGCTTGAGACATTAGCTCATCGTCGATCACAATATTAGTGCGCATACATCACCTTGTGTATAAATATTTAATACGTACACATATTAATGAGATTGTTAAAACATCGCAAGCATATTAAGAGCGTTCATAAGTATTACCATCATTTAAGTCAGCCTTAAGATCGACGGCCTAGTTTCTCAAACGCAGAAGGGGAGGAGCCTTAATAGCGTTGCTTGACTGTCCGGAAAGGAAGTGAACCTGCAAGTCAACTTTTGCTTTTCCTCTGGGTTGAGAGCGAAAGGGGGCGTTCAAAATTGTGAGCGACCATTTTACGGTATGAGTTCAAACCATTACCGCAACAATCCTAAAAACACTTGAATACTGCGCACAAAGCCTCATACTAATACCTGTGTTTTAGCTTGTGAGTAATGCTGTGCGTTTTGTCTTTTTGTACTTGGTGATAATTGTCTCTCTTATGGGAGAGTTTAGCCATGAGCCAATATCGTCAGCACCACAATACTCAATTGATTACGTGCTGAGCGCAGATACCAGCAGTAACGACGACACCGGCGAAATACTCCCATCAACCCCTCGCAGCACAGCGAATGCATTCTTGCATGTTAAGCAATTGCATCCTGACTATGCCTTGTTGTTCGAGTTTCTTGCTGAAGACTGGTCAGCCAAGCTCTATAAAAAGCTGGTAGATTCAGGCTCAACGGAAGATTGGTACGCAAAAACAAGTTTCTCGCCTAGCAAACATCGCGTTTGCGGGTGGCACGACAGTAACCTCTTATACAATACCGGGCTTATTCAACCGGCTTAATCTCTTTTTAGATCACCTGTATTTACCCAATTAACCCCCTAGTTAACCGTATTGTGGGCTGGCTGTTGCGTGCTTCAAGCGCATTGTTAGCTGTGCCTATAAACGATGTAAAAGAGATTTAAAATGAAAAAGAAGATAAGTATATGGCAGCTAACTATTGTGCTATTCACGGTGTGTATGCTTGCGCTTAGCGCACTGCCCACATTGTTTGGCAAGCAAGATATTGTAAACATTCAAGGCCGTAGTAAAGAGCATATCGTGCCTAGCGCCACCGACCTCAATAACTTGCTAGTTAAGCATGGACTTGAAGTCAGCCTTATTAGCAGCAATGCACAAGGCTCGCAGCTATTGTTAGTGGATAAACTGGCCAAAGCCAACGAAGTTAAAAGCCTGCTTGCTACTACCTTAGGCAGCAATTATAACGTTCGCATAGACGAAGTAAGTGCCAGCCCTAATTGGCTGCAAGCCATGGGGTTTAGCCCGATTAAACTAGGCTTAGATTTGTATGGCGGCGTGTTATTTGTTTTGCATGTAGACACCGAGGTGGCACGCGCTGAACACACGCAAAGTGCTGCCGATGAAATAAGCCAGTTTATTCGAGACAGTCGTTTACGCGGTATTTCGGTTACCACCAACACCAATCAAGATATTAAAATAAAGCTTAGCCCGCGGGCAAGTGCACAAGGCAGTTGGACAGCGCTTAATAGTTTTATAGGCAAGCAGTTTACACAGTTCAATGTGGACAAAAGCGCTAATAATATATATACCCTGCAATGGCAGCAGCTTGAGATTGACGCCTACCGACAAGCCTTAATGCAGCAGTCGGTGTCAATTATGCGCAAGCGAATTGAGTCTTTAGGTATTACTGAAGCGGCTATACAGCGGCAGGGCAAAGATCATATTCGCATAGAGCTTCCTGGCATTAAAGACCCCGAGCAAGCCAAAGAAATAATAGGCACAACGGCTACTTTGGATATTTACGCAAAGGCTAGCCCTGGGGTACCCCAAAAGGTATTTACCGACCAACAAGGTAATGCTATTTCGGTACAAGCCCCTAGTGTGTTTGGCGGTAACAACATTAAAAGTGCGTCTGCGGGTACCGACGAAATGGGGATGCCATTGGTCAACCTTATATTAGATCAGCAAGGCGGCGACAAAATGTCTCGTTTTTCTAAAGCGAATATTGGGCATGCCATGGTCACGGTGTTTTCGCAGTACAGCAAAGACAAAACCGGACAGCTAAATAAGCAAAGTGAAGTGATTAACGTGGCCACCGTTTTATCACAGTTAGGTAATAGGTTTAGCATTACAAATATGAGCAGCCCACAAGCCGCGCAGCAATTAGCCACGCTGATTAGAGCCGGTTCACTTAATGCACCTTTAAGCATTGTTCAGCAGCGCACTATTAACCCTACCTTAGGCGAAGAAAACGTTGCCAACGGTTTTGCCGCTTTAGCCCTTGGCGTAAGCCTTACCATGCTATTTATGGCAATGTGGTATCGCACATTAGGCATGCTGGCGAATGTGTCTTTGCTGATTAATTTGGTGTGTTTACTGGGCTTAATGGCATGGTTGCCGGGCATAGTATTAACCCTACCCGGTATAGCCGGTTTAGTGCTTACCGTAGGCATGGCAGTAGACACTAACGTGCTGATATTTGAACGTATAAAAGAGGAGGTGAATAAAAATAGGCAAGCCCTACACGCTATTGAAGCCGGCTATAAACGCGCGTTTACCACCATTTTAGACGCTAACCTAACCACCATGATTTGCGCCGTAATATTAATGAGCATGGGCAACGGACCTGTGCGCGGTTTTGCCATGACCCTATGTTTAGGGCTTATTACTAGTTTATTTTCAGGGGTATTTGTGGCGCGCTTACTCACCCAATTATTGCCAGCTCGCGTTCTTGTTAAACATAAGGAGATAGCACAATGAGTACACTTACTTCACTTAGAATCAAAGGCTGTTATTTTGCCGCGTTGGTGGTGTGTTTTGCAATTATTGGTTTGTTCGCAAAAGGGCTAAATTTAGGGCTCGATTTCACTGGTGGCTACCTAACTGAATTTACAACATCTGCGCCCATATCGCAGCAAAGCATGCAGCAAAACTTAGTGGCAATGGGATTTGTAGATGCTAAAATTAACAGTGCCGACAACCAGCAACGCTGGACCTTGCGTTTACAAGACAAACCCGACCAAGCAATGGGGGCAGAGCAGCTAAATACATTGGCACACGGACTACAAACAGATGTTGATTTACTCGACTCGGTATATATAGGCAGCCAGGTAGGTACGAACTTGCTAGAGCAAGGCGGTTTAGCCTTGTTGGTGGCGGCAATTGCGATTTTACTATATGTGTCTATGCGTTTTGAGTGGCGTCTTGCCTTAGGGGCACTGTGCGCTTTGGTGCACGACGTGTTAATTGTGCTTGGGATCTTTGCTTGGCTAGGTTTGTCTTTTGACTTAGCGGTAATGGCGGCTATTTTAGCCATTATAGGGTATTCCTTAAACGACTCCATTGTTATTGGCGATCGTATCCGCGAACTGCTTAATATGCGACAACATACGTCCTTAAACGACACCATAAACCTAGCGGTAAAATCGACATTTACGCGCACACTTATTACCTCAGGCACTACGCTGGTGACAATAAGTGCCATTTGGATATTGGCGGGTAAACCTTTGGCTGGCTTTTCTATTGCGCTATTTATTGGCGTGGTGGTGGGGTCATTATCGTCTATTACCCTAAGCGCTACGTTGCCAACTATTTTCGGCTTAGATGCTTACTATTATCAGCGCCAAAAGGAGGTTTTAGAGCAACATCAGTAGGGTCGGCATGGGCTTAACAAGTATCCCAATTAGCAGTATTGGTTGGGATACTGTTTTATTGCGCCGCTGGTACTTTAAAATCGTCCATTACTCAATATGAAACAATCGAGTTACATCAATCTCAAATGGGGTTTAACTTGATTGAGATTTCATGTTGAACGTCCGTTATGGAAGTCGAGGAGACAGCAACCTGAAGGGTCATTGCGCAAAAAATGAAATTAAATAACCCTTTATTTAGGGAATCGCGATAATGTCAAAGGCTCTTTATTTGGCGATGTCTTACGATAGTGTCACTCATTTTGCAGCAATGCTTTAAAACCATAATACCAACTTTGAAGTGCTACTGTTCCGTGAGATTCATCATCAAAGTATTTTTTATATATTTTGAAATTATTAGATTCGATGTTTTTGATGTTTTCAAAAAACTGATAACCCATATGATAATGAAGGGTTTCGGAAAGTTATCATTACTGAAGAGTGAAAAGTTATTAAAACAACAGTCGTAGCGATTAGCGGTGCATCGGGAGCAGGTAAAACAGCAATTACTGAAAAACTCGCTAGTAATTTTAATTGCCCATATTTGATTTTTGATGATTACATTGATAAAAATTCATATCCTAGAGATATGAAATCATGGTTTGACCGCGGATGCGATGTCTCAAAGATTCAAACACCAAAATTCGTTAGTCAATTAGTGAAACTAATCTCAAATAGCGATGTACCTTACATCTTTGTTGAAGAACCGTTTGGCAGAGAGCGCAATTCTATTAGCCCATTGATTGACTGCGTCGTTGTTTTAGATACTCCCTTAGACATATGCCTTGCAAGGATAATAAAACGACATCTGACCTGTGCGTCGGACGATGTAGTGCTCACTATAAAAAATTATTTGGGTAAATACGAAGACCATATGAGACAAATCTATATAGCTACTGTGAAGCAAGTTAAGAATAACGCAGATTTTATAATTCATGATGTTGCCTCAATAAATGAAGTAGCATATCAAATAGCGAGTTGGCTAGAAGCTAACGTTAATAAGACTTAGTGGCTGCACTCTAAGCCCGTTTTGGCATGGCAAATGCAATAAGCTTGAAGTCTTTTTTAAATGTCATCCGCCTAGAACGAGAACGAAACATAAATAGGAAAATATTCTGGGTTTTATTGAGCTTTTCGGGTATGTTCCCGCTATTATTTTTCCGGCTGCAACAATTATTCAGTTAGTTCACCTTTTTAAAACTAAAACATTCGAAGGTGTCTCAATCTATGTATGGGCTGCTTTTGCCATAGGAAATATATCTCTATATATTTACACCGAAAAGTATTCAGAGATACAGTCTATTGTCGGGTTACTTTTCACTTCAATTTTGCAGGTAGGTATTATTGCTTTAGCTATCAAATATAAAGTAGAAGATTCAAACAAGATAAGTTAACTTTGATTTGACTGGCCACTTACCAAGTACTTAACATACTGGGGTTCAGAGGGAGGTTTTAAAACGTTAATAAAAGGCTTCTCATATAAGTTTAATTGACTAGATTGTGCTTTTCTCGACAGCCCGCAATGGAAGTTTACCAGTAGCCAAGGCGTCAACAAAGTCGGCGTTATACAAGTTGTATAACGCCGACTTTGTATAACGAACTAAAATAACGGTGAACGCTCAGCCTCAGCATACTTAGATATCAATATTTTCAGACAATTCCAGCGCATCATCCACTTCAACCCCAAGATACCTTACTGTGCTCTCAATCTTTGAATGCCCTAGCAATAACTGGCAGGCTCGTAAGTTTTTAGTCTTTTTATAAATCAACGATGGTTTGGTTCTTCGAATTGTATGAGTGCCGTATTGAGTTGGATCTAAACCAATTGACGTTATCCATTCATCCACTATTCGGCTATATTGCCGTGTGGTTAAGTGGTCAGTTGTTGATACTCGGGATTTGAAAAGAAAATCTTCACTACTAAATTGGTGCTCTGCGATAAGGTTCTCAAGTGACTCCCTAGTATTTTTGGTGATTTCAAACTGCACTGGGCGCTGTGTCTTCTTTTGAATAACCATGGCCCTTGATTGAACAGGCTTACCATAAGCAACATCTCGCACTTTCAGTGAAAGTAAATCAGACCCACGTAACTTGCTGTCTATACCCAAATTAAACATGGCCAAATTGCGAGGATTGTTGGCAAGTTCAAGTCTGATTCTGATCGCCCATATTTGCTGCAGTGTGAGTGGTCTCTTTTGGCCTACTAACTTATTTTTGTTCCAAGGTTCTTTCTTTTTAACAACAGTTAATGCGTACATATTTGTTTGCCTCTGCTCGGTAGTTTGAGCTGAACAGACGCAATAATCATTCCACTCAATTACTAATTTTGAGACTAAAAGTAACAAACACAACAAATGATAAGCTATAATGTTTGAAGTAGACGTTTATCGCGATCAGAATGAGGTTCTATAAATGGTATATCAAGAGCATATCGAAGTTGTGGCAGGCAAAAGAAGTGGAAAAGCTTGTATTAAAAATACACGTATTACTGTTTACGATGTATTGGGTTGGCTTGCAACCGGCATGTCGCCCCAAGAGATAGTTGAAGACTACCCTGAACTCACACTTGAGAATATCAAGGCTTGCTTGGCGTATGCTGCCCATCGGGAGCACCATGTAGTCACCGTTGCTGCATGAAATTACTTTTAGACCAAAACCTTTCGCATCGTCTTGTAAAGCAACTCGAAGAGCACTTTCCTGATAGCAATCAAGTTAGTTTGCTTGATATGGGACAATCCGATGACAAAGCTATATGGAACTATGCCAAAGCAAATGGATACAGCATAGTTATCCTTGATGCAGACTTTAATGAATACAGCCTTATTCTAGGTGGGCCACCTTTGATCATATGGTTAAGGTGTGGAAATCAGCCCAAGAGAATCATTCTTGAAAAACTACTTCAAAACAAAACGGTGATAGAAAATGCGCTAGCAACCGGTGACGTTTGGTGTATAGAAATTTACTAATTCCAGCTCCAATCATTGTGCCTATTATCATGCTTGCCGACCGTCCGCAATGGAAGTAGAGCCGACCATCAAAACTAAGCATACGAAAGTCATGTAATGGCACAAAGAAGTAATACGAATTGCCTAAATCCAACCATCTCCATTCATTTTGAATGTAGAAAAAATAAGCCTTTTCCAACCTTAAAATGCAAATAACCGTATTATTTTGCCTTTTACTCTTAGAGTGTATTGATGACGCTCATTTATTATTAAGCTGCACTAATACTTGTTCTCGAAACTCCCGAGCCAGTTTAACATTACTCACCGCGATCAGGCTTGCCACTTGCAAAGGTGATTGAAGGCTGAGAGCTCATCTTATGCATTTGGCTTTTGTTGCTTTAACATTGAAACAATCAAATAAAGCCACCATCTGCCCCAAAAGTGTTGCGTTTATACCCATATTATAATTGTCCTTCCATTAACCATATGTTCTTTGTTACTGACTAACCAAGTCTTCTTCAACTGCTGAAACCGCTTTTTTAGCAATTGGATAAAGTCGAATATATTGATCAAAGGCAAAAGCATTCTGCCCAATCCAATAGCGTAATTGTTCGTTTATTCCTGGTGCATTTCTAATTCCCTCTAGCATGCTTGCAGTATCGAATTCGGCTAATTTTTCTACGCAATCACGTTTTTGTATTTCTAGGGTACCGCCAACTAATTTATGGCACTTATTCCACATTAAACGGGCGGCATCAGGTGAAAAATAACCTCGCACAGTTTCTCGATATTTAGGGGGTGTTAAGGTCACAATATCATAACCACTCATCTGGACATAAAAATCGCTCACATGCCCCCGAGTAGTCTCATTACTGGGCAACCCTAGGCGTTCCATCTCTTGGTACATTGATACTTTCAGAGGGGTTCCCCAAACTTGCGACGCATGGAAAAAATCTACCAATAAGTCAGCACAAAGTTCAATACATGGTTTATCAGCCTCTAAAAATGCCAAAGCCCGCTTTCAGCTTTGTTTCTAAAAAAATCTCACAACTGATATATCCCCAAAAGACGTATCAATATGCCGACCTTTTTGTTGCCAGGCTCTTATTAATACTAATGTCTTTTGGTTGCTAGATGTCCAGGAGAAACCAGCGCCAGCGGCCTGTTGTTTGTCATCACCCGATTGCTTTAAGCCTTTGTTGCCACTGAGATTTCGGATGTATCCTTCGCCAACTCTATATTCTGCAAAAAAATTAAAATTGTTAGGTAAATTCACCGATAAAAATGGGCCTATATTTAACGAGGCTGAGAAGGAGTTAAGTTCAGTGACTGGCGTTAGCTGTTGGCTTAAATATTCAGGCTGAAAAATGATAGATTCATCGTTTTCTAACGATAGATGTTTTAACGACCAGCCACCTAAAATACTCAACGACCAATCAAAGTTTTGGCTGAGCCGCGGACGATTTAAAAAGAAATGCTCAAACAGCGATTCAGCCTCACCAAATGTGTATAAATTATGTAATCCAAAAAGCTCTATCTTGGTAGACTTCGTAAACTGGGAAAATTGCCTGTCAAAGCCGGTACCCGATAGGTTTTCAGCGTCTATTTGTAGGCCCTCTAAGGTTTGATAGTTGAAGGTAATTCTTGAGTGCTTCCATTTTCGGTAAGAAACCAAAAAATTTTGAGTTTTTGTCTCAAGCTCGTTGTCAAAAACGTCAAGCGCGTAGCCTATCTCAATGTCATTAATATCAACAAATACGCCGAGGCGTTCGTTGTTCACCGGTCTTAAGTTGAAAACGCTTTTTTGTTTGAGTCCATTACTGTCATTTAAGGTTAAAGAATGACTAGTATCAGGTTTGGACAGTGTCACTCGAATAGACCTAAGGTCTAACTCGAAGGAAAAGGACTTTGCTGAGTAAGAGAGCAGCAGAGCAATGAATACCATTTTGATAGGCATAAAAGTAATTCAGTGACTAAAACAGGTCACAACGATATATGGACTTGTAGTTTTAAACATCACGATTTGATAACGTTTTAAAAAAATTTGTGATACTTGACACTTAAATTAGCTACCTAACGCTTAGCATTTATTGTTGTGTAAGTTTTCGCTATTACTAGTGCTTGAATGCAGAGCACGGTAATTACCTACCTAAATATGTTGAGCGTGACTTTAAAGAGTTTCAGACAAACATAGCTCACCTATCACCGACAACAATACCAGGGTACCGCCACTTGAGGCTGCAGGCTACTCGATAGTGTTAATTAACCTTATGCTCCTAACTTTAAATTTTTTACTGTTTGCCTTTAATGTTTAATGCGCATAATCTAACTTTTCAGATAATTACCTGTGAGGACTATATGCATTCGACCATCCTCTCTTTTACCTGCGTCTTAGCGCTATTGTCATTATCACTTATCGCACCTTTACTGAAGGCAAATGAGCGTATGCGTTTTTCTGACGCTATAACACCTGTGCCTTATCAAATAGACAACGATGGGTACACGCTTTATGCAGCGCCATTAGGTGACGAAGGCATGATTAATATCATACTCACGCCTACGATGACAGCTTGGGACCCTAAAGTTGTCAGCGATCCCGAGCTAATCAGACAATTGAGTATCATTGTAAAGCCTACCCTTTTTTTTAGGGGCGAATGCGCACCCGCAGGTACAATTCATGTGGGTTTAACTCAAATTGACACAACAGAGTTACAGCGATTTGAAGCAAGCTCAGCTATTGCCGATTTTCCCTATCAGGCTCCGCTTACTATCGTCCGTGAGGAGATAGAATACCAATGCCCCGACATGCAAAATATTACCGTGAAAACGATTGGTGATAACCTCAGAGATAATATTCAGGGATGGCAGGCATCGTTAAGATCAGATAACAACTGGCAATTGCAAGCTTATAACCCTTCTATTAGCGCATCAGGCTCAGTATCCGTATCGTTTCGATCACATCAAACTGGCATTCGAGTTCAACCCATTGAGTACAACATAGGAGCTGACTACGCAGGGCTGTGCGTTGATGAAGTATCGGTGACATTATCAGTATTCCCCAGTGCTGATAATGGCAACAGCACACCTAGCTTAGCGAACTACGAATGGGTAAGCGGTAATTTCACGTCCAAGCTAATGCAACACTGCCCTGATTTGAAAAAAATCAACTACAGCTTAGAGCCCATGCCGGATGAATATAATTGTGCAGAAAATTGCGATATTTACGCCTCGATAGACTCACGCTGGTCTCTTGAAACAGGCCAAACCATAAACTACAGCAGCCCAAGCGGCTTAAAATATGACACCTTAGAAAGCTATACAAAAATCATTGAAGCGCTGCAAGTTGATGAGCCTAAAGTCATAATTGGTAGAGTGCTCTTCAAATCGTTTTATTATCGATATCTCAGTCATTATTCAAGTTCTTGCCGCCTTTATATTGAAGACCCAGTGCCCTTTCAATATGTAACCACCACTACCACATCTGATGGCTATGGCAACGAAATCGGCAGCAATACAGAAGTCTCAGATAACGTCACCTATGTTGAACGCGCCTATGCTGAAAAATATGACCAATACTACGGGGCATCTAACGCCAAAGGATTAATGGATATTTTTGGATCTGTTATGTCGGGTAAATCGCCAAATGCCAGCAATATGGCATACGCGGTTATGCGAGAAGATGAAGAGATTATTCGGCATTTAAGAGAAGGCTGCACCTCAGAGCCTGTGCAAAAGGTCTATGCGAATCTTTATAAGCTTGCTCATCGATAATATGCCCCACTGTATCTATTCTCCAATTAAAAGATGCATGGCATATAGGTGAATATCGATTCGACCCAACGGTCAACAATCCGGCTATGTTGTCGAGTTGATAAATGATCACATGCTTTCACTCTCGATTTTAACAAATGATCACTTAACTTCAATTGGTAGTGTTGGATTAACTGAGAGACAGATCCACGTGTGTTTTTCGTAATTTCAAACAGTATCGGTTACCCGGCCTTTTGTTGAACTGCCATCGGTTTGGATTGCAGACTTAGTCCATGGGCAATGTCGCGCAGCCTCACAGAGACATGATCGCAAACTCTTAACTTACTGTCGATCGCCAGGTTAAATAGCGCTAAATTTCTTATATTACCCGTTATTAAATCAAGCATAACAATTGCCGCCGCTACGAGCGACACCCGATAAGCATTACGGCGAAGACTTTAGCGTTCAACGCGACTTCGATTTTGCGGGTATAAGCTCAATTTATTGCAAGAGTAATGAGCGCTATTACTGTATAGTAATTAAACATACCAACGTTCCATAGCGCACGTATGCTTGCTTTATTCACTTAGCGCTTAACCGGTTTTTAGGAAAGATAATTACGCTTAAGTCAATTACCTTAAAGCCGATAACTTAGAAGCGACAAACGGTATTATATTTGAGCAGGAGCCTTATAAAGTCATGGCTGATCCCAACAAAGACGAAAACTCGTCTAGTCAATTTGATGATAGTAAGCATAGTATAGAAAGGTTTCTAAGTGCGATTTTCGATAATGCTGGAGACCCGTTATTTATCAAGGATGACAAGCTTAGACTTCTGCTAGTCAATAACGCTTTTTGTACTATGTTTGGCTTACCCAGAAGCGAAATCATTGGCCAAACCCTTGCGACGCACGTTGAGCCAAGTGAAATGGCGCATTTTATGGCTAATGATATACAGGTCCTTGAAGACGGTATAGAAAGCATAAGCGAAGAGTCACTTACCACGGCTGACATGCAAACTAAAATGATTCTGACAAAGAAGAATCGATTTATAGACCCCACAGGCAAACGCTTTTTAGTGGGGGTTGTACATGATATCACCCAACGTAAATACACTGAAATGCGTGAAAAGTCGCGCTCCCAAGTACTAGAAAAAATTACCAGCGGCGAACCATTGAAAGCGATACTAAATGCCATTGTTAGCGGGGTGGAGCACGAGAACCCAGCTATGCTATGCAGCATTTTATTGCTAGACGAAGCGGGTAAAACCTTGTCGCTTGGCACAGCATCGAGTCTTCCTGATTTTTATAACGAAGCGATTGACGGAGTCAAAATTGGGCCTGAGATAGGCTCATGTGGAACCGCCGCGTTCATTAATGAGCGGGTTATCGTAGAAGATATTCAAACACACCCATATTGGGCGGCTTATACAGAACTCGCAAAAGAAGCAAACATAGGCTCTTGCTGGTCGCAACCTATACGCTCTTCAGAAGGCGTGGTACTTGGTACATTTGCTATCTACCACCACGACAAACACTCTCCAACACAAACAGATCTGACGCTGATTGAACAAACGGCTAGTTTGGCCAGTATTGCCATTGAAAAAAAACGAGCCGAAGAGAAACTGACCCGCGCAGCCAGTGTGTTCACACATGCCAATGAAGGCATTATGATCACCGATGCCTCAGCTAAAATCATTGAAGTTAACGACAGTTTCTGTCGCGTTACCGGATATAGTCCTGAAGAGGTGCTGGGACAAAATCCAAGTATGCTGCAATCTGGAAAAGAGTCGCCAGAATTTTTTACTAAAATGTGGCAGACAATACTTAAGAAAGGTCACTGGCATGGCGAGATATGGAACCGTCGAAAAAATGGTGAGGTTTATCCCGAGATGCTCACTATTAGCGCGGTAAAAAATGCGGCAGGTGATACCGAGCACTATGTTTCGTTGTCAACTGATATAACCGCAAACAAAGCAAATTTAAAACAACTAGAACGTATTGCCCATTACGATTTATTGACTAATTTACCCAATCGAGTTTTGTTAGCAGAACGCTTAAACCAAGCCATAGAGCACTGTAAAATAAACAAACGCTCGCTAGCTGTTGCGTTTATGGATCTAGATGGCTTTAAGATAGTGAATGATTCTTACGGCCATAGCGTAGGAGACGATTTGCTCATTGCAGTATCAAAACGCATGAAACGAGCCCTACGCAAAGGCGATACATTGGCACGTATTGGCGGTGATGAATTTATAGCCATAATGGTCGATTTGGATGAATTTGATGAAAGTGAATTTGTGTTTGAGCGCTTACTGAAAGCCGCTGCAGATCCGGTTGTCGTCAAAGAAGCTTCAATGCAGGTTTCAGCCAGTATCGGTGTTACACGGTACCCGCAAGACAGTGCAGATGCCGAGCAACTTATTCGTCATGCCGACCAAGCTATGTATATGGCCAAGCAAGCGGGTAAAAACCGTTACCATTTATTTGATACCGCGCAAAATAAGGCGATTAATACTCAGCATAAAAGCATTGAGAATATTCGCACAGCCTTAGAGCGAGATGAGTTTGTACTGCATTATCAACCCAAAGTGAATATGCGCACCGGTGAAGTAATTGGTACAGAGGCCTTAATTCGTTGGCAGCATCCAAGCGGTACTTTAGTGCCACCGCTAGAGTTTTTGCCTGTGATAGAGGGCCATTCGATTAGTTTGGAGCTAGGAGAATGGGTCATAGATACAGCGTTGAGCCAAATTGCAAACTGGCAGAGCATGGGGGTTAGTTTACCCACAAGTGTTAATATTAGCGCCTACCAAATACAACAAGACAACTTTACGAATCGCTTGGCGACCTTATTGGCTGCTCACCCTGATGTAAGCCCAAGCAGTTTAGAGTTAGAAATACTCGAAACCAGTGCTTTACACGACATCGGTCAAGTGTCTGCAACCATGAGTGCATGCCACAAGCTTGGAGTGTTATTCGCATTAGATGACTTTGGCACGGGTTATTCATCATTAACCTACCTTAAGCGACTGCCGGCACACTTAATTAAAATTGATCAAAGTTTTGTGCGTGACATGTTAGAAGACACCGACGATTTAGCAATAGTTGAAGGCGTAGTGGGTTTGGCAAGAGCATTTCAACGTGAAGTGATCGCGGAGGGAGTAGAAACAAGCGCGCACGGTTTGGCATTATTAAAATTGGGTTGTGAGTTGGCGCAAGGGTATGGGATCGCAAAACCAATGTTAGCAAATGATATCCCAGACTGGATAGCTAACTGGAAGGCCGACGATTCTTGGCAAGTATAAGGGCAAGTATTTGAAAACTTAAAAACGACTGCTAAAGACTTTTCGTTTTTCGCAATTCAAGCCCTAATGTTTTCGCATTTTTGAGAATTACGCCAGAAGGCGAAGACGCGCACAGAGTCCTATCTAAATTAGGCTTTAGATTACCCCACGCTTCAGATTTTTGCTGCTAGCGTATACTAAAAGTAACAATGACATAGTAGCGCTTAAAAGTAGAGGTATGATGCACAATTAGCCCCACCTCTGTTTTGCTTGTAAGTTTGTATCAGTAAACGTGATGGTTCTTCGCTTTTTTTTAAGTATCCTATATATCGTAATCTTTTTTTCCGGAAGCCCAAGTTTATGCTCTCTATCTCCTCTCGTTATTCTCTTACCCGCTTAGAGCGCAAAATGCGCAATGCCAATAGTTTTGCTGAATGGAAAGAAGCTGCACTTGAGCATGACGTAAAGTCAGGTTTCGACGCGTGGAAACATAAAGAAGAATCGAAAAGCTATGATTACGTCAATATTCGCAACAGAATCTCAGCAATTAGAGAACTCAGACGTAAACAGGATGACATTGGTCTATTGTTTGCGCTTAATGAGGGGATCCACGGCAATCAAGGTGGTATGGGTAAGTCAATTCTGTACGAACGAGCGAAATTTGGCACCAAACATTTAATCGAAGAGTACGTTGATGAAATAGTTGATGCGCTTGAACACATATCCACCATTCCCGAGTCGGATGGAATTACCAAAGAAGACAAAATCGATTTTTTTGAACGTGCTAGTCACTGTTTTGGGCGTTCAGCTTTAATGTTAAGTGGTGCAGGCTCTCTAGGGCATTTTCACCGAGGCGTAATTAAAACCTTATTTGAACACGACCTTTTACCAACCGTGATATCTGGTTCGAGCGCTGGTGCAGTTTCGGCCGCTATTCTTGGAACCTACACTGACGACGAGTTGCCCACGGTATTGTTGAGCGACAAGGCGCTAGACCCATTACAAGAGAAGATTGACAATCGTCCTAAAAGACTTATCCGCAAACAAGTTGACCCGGCATCCTTAGAAATATTGTTAGAGGAACTTATTCCCAATATCACATTTCAGGAAGCGTACGAAAAGACAGGGCGAATGATTAGCATCACCATTGCGCCCTTTGAAGAGCACCAAACCTCAAGGTTAATGAATGCGGTAACATCCCCCAATGTTTTTGTGCGAACAGCGGTAATGGCCTCCTGTGCGGTGCCTGGCGTTTATCCACCGGTGATGTTGATGGCCAAAAATGTATATGGTGAGGCGCAGCCGTATTTACCTGAACGGCGTTGGGTAGACGGTGCAGTTACAGACGATTTGCCGGCGAAAAGACTCGCCAGACTCTACGGCGTAAATCATTACATTGTTAGTCAGGCTAATCCCCTCTCACTCGCTATGATGAAAGGCGAGCAGTACATGCCAGTTACCAACGGGGTGAAAAAGGTGTTGCGAGTATCTACCCATGAAATGTTAAAAAGTGGTGAGAACTTCAGCCGGCGCTATCTTCGTAAAATCCCAGATGCAGGTAAAACGATGAAAATATTTTATTCGGTGATGGCTCAAGAATACAAAGGCGATATAAATATCGCTCCCAGTTTTAGTTTTGTGGACCCTCAAAAGCTTCTTGGGCAACTCACTTCTGCTGAAATTAAAGAATTGATTATTGAAGGTGAACGGTCAACTTGGCCAAAATTGGAGCAAATAAGAACATGTTCTAAAATTGGACATAAACTAGATCAAATACTCGATCATCATAGCGATCATAATATTAAACGTTTATATAAAAAGCGCCGTTGAGTAAAACTAAGCACTAAAGCGAGGTTAACACCCGACTTTTCCTAAGGAAATTAAGTTAAAATAACCATCACGTTTTATGCCGGCAATTTCGGCTTTGGCGCCTTACATCAACACTTAACCTGTTGTTTTTAAATCAGTTACCCCTTGGTTTTGGCCGAGGATATTTTAAATTTACTATTGGGTTTGGAAGATTCCGCTCTTCAGCGGAATGACGTGGGTCATATTGAGAAAAGAGGTGATTCAATGTCGGTAAATGGCACTAAACACTCATTGGCTATCTTCTGCTCGACTCACCTTAGTTGCCGTGAAAGTTTCGTTAAGTCTCAATGAACGGCCTAAGATGCCACACACCATAATCATGAGATTATCTTTAGCAGGTAGCATTAGAGTTAGAATTTGCTCAATGGCTTCTCGCCCCTAGCTCCAAAATTGTAGGCCTTCAAAATATGATTGTTTGTAATCCAATTAAATATTCTAATTTAATCATCAGAGCTATATCCCGCGACCACATCAAACAGTTCAGCATCAATCGACTCTTGACGCTGGTGATGATACTCATGTTGCAAATTCGTAAGCATTTCTTCTATGTTTTTTTCAGCTCTTTGCATGGCAATTAAGCGGCTGGCGTTCTCACTTGCCAAAGATTCAGCGGCGCTTTGGTAGAGCGACACAAATAAATACTCGCGAATTAGTGCCCGCAGGGTTAAAGCACTGGTTCCCAAAGTCTCTGGCAGGCTCGGCCCGTGCCATTTTTGTGCCTGCAGGGTCTTCTGCCACGATAAATCCATGGGCAACACTGAGCGCGTAAATGGTTCATATTGACCCGCCTGTTCACTGGGTTTTTGATGAAACAAATACAAAGGGCTTTGTAAATCGGCATCCCACAACTGCTCCGTTGCGATAAGTAAGTCGCGAATAAGCGGGCTAACCCCCTCTACCGAGCTCGGCACACTCAAGCAGGCCTCTAAATCCAAGCCCTTATCCTGCAAGCGATCGTACATTCGCTCTCCTACTACCCAAACTTTTTGCGCTGCGCTAATACTCGAAAGCTGCTCACTCACATATTCGGCAAGACTGTCATTAAAGCGCCCTACTAAGCCTTGGTCAGAACCAAATACAATGACTACTGCGGTCTTTTTTGCGCCGCTTTTTTCAAAAAAAAGTGGAGCCAGGCCCACATCCTTTAAGCAGGCTGAAAAGCCCTGTTGAACCGTTTCGTAGTAGTTATTTAAAGCCAGCACGGCATTTTCATATTGCGTAATATTTGACGCCGACATCGCCTTCATTGTGCGCACCACAGCCTGTAGGTCGTTTGCACCGTCTACACGGTTTCGTAAGGATTCTAGGCTATCGGTCATAAGTCGCCTCGCAGATAAGGGATGCTTGCATAGTTAGCATGTGTTTGAACATGGCTAGCATTTTCACCTTGCATGGTGGTTGCATCAGCGTTCTGCACCACGTGCATCGACTGTGTCGGCATTTAGCGCGCTGTAAAGCGATTGTTCTGCAAGACCCATGTCGGCTAGCGGAACCTGATCAAACTTGCCATCACCTAAAGCCTGTAATAAAGCAATTTGTGCATCAATTGGCACCGGCGCATGTTCGCCCTGTTGCAAACAGGCTCGAATACGTTTTCCATGCTCAAGCTGCGCCTGTGTGGTGGTATCGAGCCGCGTGCCAAAACGCGCAAAGCTCTCAAGCTCTTCAAACTGGGCATAGGCTAGCTTTAACTTACCCGCCACCTTTCGATAATCTTTACGTTGGGCTTTTCCGCCCACGCGCGAGACTGAGCGCCCCACATCAACCGCAGGTAAAACGCCTAATTCAAAAAGTTTTGGCGATAAATAAACCTGTCCGTCGGTAATCGAAATCAAATTAGTCGGAATGTAGGCCGCCATGTTCTGCGCTTCTGTCTCGATAATCGGTAGCGCGGTTAATGAGCCGCCTCCTAAAGCGTCACTTAAATGAGTGGCGCGCTCTAATAAGCGTGAATGAATATAAAAAATATCTCCCGGAAAGGCCTCACGACCTGGTGGACGGCGCAGCAACAGAGATATTTCGCGGTAGGCCCGCGCATGATTGGTTAAATCGTCGTACACAATCAATACATCTTTGCCCTGATACATAAAGTATTCAGCAATACTCGTGGCAGCATAGGGCGCAATATACGTTAGCCCAGGCGGATCGTTACCTTCGGTTACCACCACCGTGGTGTATGCCATCGCGCCATGTGCTTCTAGTTCAGCTATCACTTTAGCCACTGCCGAAGCACGCTGACCAATGGCGCAATAAATGCACTGCACATTTTGATCGCGTTGATTGATTATCGTATCGATGGCAATCGTGGTTTTACCCGTTTGACGATCACCTAAAATCAACTCCCTTTGACCGCGTCCAATGGGCACCATGGCATCAACCACTTTAATGCCAGTTTGCAGCGGTTCACTCACGGGTGTTCTATCCATGATGGCAGCAGCGGCTCGCTCAATGGGCATTCGCTCGGCGCAGTTTATGGGGCCTTTATCATCCATTGCTTCACCAAGAGGATTAATGACTCGACCAATTAATTCCTCTCCCACCGGCACATCCATGACACGGCCCGTGCGCTTTGCTTCATCGCCTGTCTGTAAATCCCAATAGTTACCCAGTAATACTACGCTTACTTCCTCAGGGTTCAGGTCAAATGCAATACCAAAGAGGCCATTAGGAAAAGCAACTAGCTCCTCAAAACCCACCGCTGGTAAACCGGTAACCTTAGCCACACCCGTCGCCACACTTTTAACACGGCCCACTTCGCTACTATCAAGTTTGGCTTCATAAGCATGGGTGCCGCTGCGCACTGAGCCTAATGCGTGCTCTACCGCCTGATCAATCGATATGTCAACTTCGTTACCTGCGCTTTCACTTGATGACGGCATGTTTTGCTCCTTCACTGTTTAGCGCTTGATGCCGCTTTACGGTATGGCTGACAATCTCAGAAATACTGCCTTCTAGCTTGCTTAAATAATCATCTATGTTCCAACTGAGCTTATGACCGCTGCCAATCATTTCAATACCGCTTAATAATTCAGGCGCAAGTTCAAATTGAATAGTCAGCGCCGCAGATAACTCAGTTTCAATTGTTTGTTGGAGTAATTGTTTGTTTTGTTCACTTAATGGCGAAGCGCTGCGAAGCAACAGTTCGCTTTGCTTATCGCTCAAAAACTGCTGACGCTGCGGCTCAGTCATTTGCGCTAGCTGTTGTGTGAACACATGGATAATTTGTGTTTGTAGCTCTTCACCAGATAAATCTTTTAGGGCTTTACGCGCAACGTCAAATACCGCTTGCTGAGTGCGCTGATTAATATCGGTGCCAAGCTTGCTTTGCTCTTTTTTTAACGCGCTGATCCACTTTGTGCGCTGTTCAGATACATCATTCGCCGCGTGTTTCAGTAGCTGCTGTTTAAGCTGTTCAGCCTCTGTTTTAGCACTTTCTAGCAATACTTCACGCTCCGCTGCAAACGCAACATTTTTAGCGCTCAATTCAGCTTGCTGCTCTTGCATTTGCTGCTGACTTTGCTCCGTTTCAGACAACAATTTGGCGATACGTTGCTCCCTAGCATCAATTGTGTTGAGCACAGGCTTATACAAAAAACGCTTTAGCAACCACATTAAAATCAGAAAGTTAGCGATTTGGGCAAACACCGTAAACCAATCGAATAGCACAATTAGCCTCCTACGAGCACTGCGCTTTGGGCAATGGCGTAATTCCAAAATGGATTAGCAAAAATCAAGATCATAGCGACTACAAAACAATAAATCGCCACCGACTCAATCATCGCCAAACCAACAAAAAGGGTACGGGTAATGGTAGAAGATGCATCCGGTTGCTGCGCTAGCGCTGTTAAGGCATTAGCCACCGACTTCCCCTCTCCCAGTGCCGGCCCAATACCGCCGATGGCGATGGTTAAGCCGGCAGTGATAATTGACGTAATTGCGATTAAAGTCATGCTGTCCATATCGTTTCCTTGTAAAACACATTAGTTGAGTAAACAGTTAAGTAAATAGTTAAGTAAAGTCGGTATACCAGAATTAAAGCACGTGCTTATGCCGCCTCTCCTGTCGTCGCGGCAGCAATATAAACGGTGGCCAAAATGCTGAAGATATAAGCTTGCACCACACCGGTAAGCAGATGCAGTACATTCATTAATATTGGAAAAATAAACGGGGTAACCATCAGTAAAATCGCCAAAATCATTGCGCCACTCATGATGTTGCCGAACAAACGAATCGCTAAAGCCAGGGTGCGAGAAATTTCGCTAATGATGTTAAACGGAAGCATGATCGGTGTCGGCTTGATGTAGGAGCCAAGGTACGCACGTAAACCCCGTTTACGAATGCCAAAAAAAGGCACCGCAACAAACACACATAGGGCCAAGGCAATCGTGGTAGACAACGACCCTGTTGGTGGCTCATACCAAGGTAACACACCTAACAAATTTGAGATTAATATGAACAAAAATAGGGTTGCAATAAACGGTAGATACCTAAGCGCCTGTTTGAGTCCCACCTCCTGTATTTGTGATTTAGCCCCTAACACTATAATTTCCAGCACATTTTGCCAACGTGAGGTATGCAGACCGCTGTCTAGGTGTCTAGTAATTAGCCATGCGCCAAAGCTCATCAACAACATCACGCCCCACGTCGTCACAATCGTTAGGTTGAGATTGACGAAAGCCCACTGCCAAAAAACCACCTCATCGCTACTAAGATGCATGCTTTGAACTCTTTGCCGGCGAATCTGTATCACTCAAAAGCCAACGAGTTAATATAAATCTAGTTAATGCAAAACCAAATAATGCAAGCATCATTTGCTGCCATTGTCCTGATGTCGCTATCCAGTAAAAGCCTGCCAACGCCATGGATACGCGAACAAAAAAGCTAATAAAAAACCATACGGCTGGATTTTTCGAGTTTAGGCCTCTATGCACGCTCCACCAAAGGCCAAGAAAAAACACAGCACCTAATGCTGCGCCAAAAAGTAGCGAAAGTATCAGCATTTTAGTCATCGTGATTTTCCTTATTTAGATCTGTTGCTTCTTTTGACACCCAATGCCACGCGCTAAAGCAGCCCAGCAGAATGCCAACAATGAGCAAGTTGAGCGTCCAGCTAAATCCCATTTGATAGTGTTTATCGAGCCATAATCCCAAAAACAAGCAGAGTAAAGTAGGCACAGCCACAGACCAACCTACTATCCCCATAGTGCCAAGACCCATCCAAACAGAGCGGCCAGGATGATTTAATGCCTTGAGCTTACGAGTTGCTTTGCTCTGAACATTGTTAACAAAACGACTGTCATTCTTTGATTTCATGCTTTACTCAACTATCAAAATGTTGACACTATGACGATTGCAAAACAGAGCTATAACCTTCAATGCAAACCCTGTGTAAATTCACCGAGACTTCAGTGATTTAAAACCGCGCATAAAGCCGCTTTCCAAACGAGCTAATACCGCCTTGAGCTCTCTATCTTGCTCACTTAGCGACATAAATTCGCTTTGTACTAATTGTTTTAATTGCAGTAAATCGCTGCCTGCATGTGCATTTCGAACCGACACATATATCTTGTGACCTTCTTTTATTGCGATGCCTTCGTCAACCGCTAGGTACCTAGCTGCTTGATTCTGTAGTGTAAAAGTTAAAATGCCAGGCTCGAGGCTCGCAACAAAGTCTCTGCGATTTGGTAGCAGGCCAAAAGCGCCATCTGGCGTCTCAATAACAACACTTTTTATGCCCTCATAGTTTGCAAATATTTTTGAGGGCAAGAGTATCTGCAGTTGCATCAGTTGAAGGGTTTCTTTTTCTGAGTTTGATATGACTTTAGTATCAGCGCTATTCAGCATTGGTCGGCTGCTCTTTAGTCTTGTTTGCCTCATCTACGCGCCCAATCATATAAAGAGCACTTTCTGAATAGGTGCTGAACTCATCGTTTAGAATGCGTTCGCAACCGTCTAGGGTATCCTCAAGGCTAACCGTTGCGCCCTGCATGCCACTAAATTGTCCGGTGGTAAAAAACGGCTGGGTTAAAAATCGCTCTAATTGTCTAGCTCGTGACACCACTTTACGGTCGTTTTGAGATAGCTGTTCTAAGCCCAACATAGCGATGATGTCTTTTAAGTCTTCATATTTAGCTAATGTTTGACGAGCCAATTGCGCTAAGTGGTAATGACGCTCGCCAACAATACTGGGCGTTAACATTTTTGAATGTGATTGCAGTGGATCAACTGCTGGAAAAAGTCCTTCGCTAGCGCGCTTTCGCGACAGTGCAATCGATGCCGATAAATGCGAAAAAGTATGCACTGCAGCCGGATCGGTAAAGTCATCAGCAGGCACATATACCGCTTGTATCGAGGTAATAGCGCCTGCCTCGGTGTTTGCAATTCGCTCTTCTAGCTGCGCAAGCTCTGTGCTTAATGTGGGTTGATACCCAAGTCTAGATGGCATCTGGCCCATCAAACCAGAAACTTCAGAGCCAGCCTGAATGAAACGAAAAATGTTGTCTACTAATAGAAGTACGTCGCGTTGTTCGTCGTCTCGAAAATACTCTGCCATGGTCAATGCCGCATGCCCTACCCTAAATCGGCTACCGGGTAATTCGTTCATTTGCCCAAACAGCATTACCATGTCCTTAAGCACTCCGGCCTCTTTCATTTCCCGATGTAACTCTTCTCCTTCGCGACACCTTTCGCCAATCCCACAAAATATACTTACGCCATTGTGATGACCTATCATGTTGTGGATCATTTCCGTTAACAGGACTGTTTTACCCACACCTGCACCGCCAAAAAGCCCTGTTTTTCCGCCTCGCTCTAATGGCACCAATAAGTCGATGACTTTAATGCCAGTGCTAAACACTTCTGTTTTTGTAGAGCGTGAAGACAACAGCGGCGGAACGTTATGCACTGAGCGCCATTCAACATTTTTAGGCTGCGGCAACTGGTCTATCGCATTGCCAAACACATCAAACATGCGAGACAAAATTTCGGGACCAACTGGTGCTGTAAGTGGGCCGCCAGTATCCTGAATAGCCGCTCCTCTGCTAAGGCCGGCCGTTGGTGTTAAAGCAATCGCCCTTACTCGCTTTGCATCTAACTGCGTTTGTACCTCAAGCAATATAGCGGCATTGCCATCATCGCTCTTTTCTAATTTGAGTAAATTTCGAACTGCAGGCAGCTTACCGGTGAACATGACATCCACTACACTGCCGCGCACGGCAATAACCTCACCTTGTGCGACTGTTATTACATCAATATCAGGTTGAGGATTTTGGGAAGTAGTATTACTCGGTTTATTCATTGTCTCACTTTGTAACTGGCACTGATCGGCGATTAATATTTACCGTTCGACATCGACATCAACATCAAGATCAAGATCAAGATCAACATAATATGATCATATAGCACCCTATTAAGATGAGTTTGACGCATGTCAAAAATGCAATAGCAATTAACAGGTTCTATCAGGCTAAAAAAGTGAGTTAAGTCCTTGAGCTTATTTTTGATATTGATCAAAAAAGACCGATAGCTGTTTGCTACTATCCTCAAACATAAAGTGTTCAACGCTTCAAACGTTCAGCAAACTACCTTTATTGAGGTCATATAACATGCGATTACAAACGATCAAAAGGTGTACAGGCACAATAGTCGGGATCACTTGTGCAATGTTCATTGCGGCCTGTAGCAATCAATTTTCAGAATCGATACGAAAAGTGACCTATCCGCCCGATTTTAAATATACACAGCCTGCTGAGCTTCGCTCTGACATGTCAAAATTAGCCCAGCAAATGGTGCTACTTGACAGTGCGCTAAGTGATTTTTATGAACCAAATGAAAGTGGCGTAGAATTGCAGCGTGAACGAGTAATAATTGCATTAAAAGGTATGGAAAGAACTGCATCAAAGCTCAAGGAAGGATCGCCTGGTGGAAATCATCCAAAGCTACAAGAACAAATGCAAAGTTTTGCGGCTAAAGTTGATCAGGCAAGAAACGCAGCATCATTGCAAAACCCAAACTACTATTATGCAGGCAAAGTCGCAGGGGGATGCACAAACTGCCATTCCATAAATAGGTAAGCCTTAGCCACAAGCGACCATTTATTTACCAAAATAAGGCATAGCAAACGAGAGTGTGATGCAAGCAAATGCAAAATAACTAAGGGAAAAATCATCGAACGTTTACTCAACTTGTTGCCACTATGGGGTGGTCATAATAGTTCTTGCAATCCCGCTTTGTTGACTATGCGTAAATAACGATGTTTGAATGCAATCAAATTCTCTTGTTCAAGCTGTCTAAATACTCTACTTACCGTTTCGATCACCATACCGGTATGATTTGCAATATCGGTGCGCGACATGGTGAGGGTAAAAGCTTCATGACTCAAGTCGCAAGATTTAAGGCGCTGTGCATAATTAAGTAAAAATGCCGCCACTCTTTGCTTGCTTGAGAACTCTCTGCGCGCCAACTGCCTTTCTTCTTCAAGCACTAATGCTGTGCTCATTTGTTGCAGCAAATCGGTTCTAAAAACGTCTGAGTTTTGAAGCAGTTTGTAGATATCCGCTTCTTTATAAAATACGACGCTACTGGTTTCTAAAAAAACCACGCTACACTTGTAGCTATGCTGACTGAATCCATCAAGCCCAATGAGGTCGCCAGGCAGTAAGAAGTTTCCTACATACTGTTCGCCGTCGCTTGAATGAATCACCGATTTAGCCGAGCCCGACCGCAACATATAGATGCCATCAAAACGGTCCCCCGCCCGATACAATGCATCTTTCTTTTGAAATATTTTGTGCGAACAAAAGTTAACGGTGGGTTCGCACTGAACATGCCTATTCAAACTCGTTAGAGCAGTATGTATCTGTTGCTTATTCTCTTGCTTTCTCTCGATTACAGCATGATTCATATTTGTCTCCTTGCAAACAACTAAGGCATTTACCAGTCATTTCTAGCCATCTTATAGCAAGCCCTATCTACTGAATATTCGGAGTTGTACTTAAGCAATTGTGGCTACTACTTATTCGAAATCACAGAAATACAATAGCTTATTTGACCCGCGTCAAATTTTGAAACGAAGCTTGATGTAGGCTTAATTTATCATTCTACGAAACTCAATAAAGACTAGGAGAAATAGTATGAATAAAGTCAATATATGCATTATTGCTAGCTTAATAGCGCTCTTGATGGGATGTGGAAAAGGTGCAGACTCACCAACTGGATTTAGCCTTCCTGAAGGCAATGTTGATGCAGGCAAACTGGTTTTTATAAAACATCAATGTATGGCCTGTCACACTTTAGATGGTATGGACGACAGCACCATTGACAGTCCACTCACAACAAAAATAAGGTTGGGTGGCGCTTCACCCAAGATAACGACATACGCCGAACTTGTTACCAGTATCATCAATCCTTCACATCGCATATCAAAAGGCCCAAAGTGGGAAACTACTAACGAAGATACCGGTGAATCACTTATGCAAAACTATAATGATGTTATGACGGTAACGGAGCTCATAGATATTGTTGCATTTTTGCAACCTGAATATCGCGTAACGCCTATGCCTTACACACCTTATTCACACTATTACATACCATAGTAAGCAAACAGAATGTTAACGAAATATAACACGCTGACTTTGCATCTACTGGAGCTATACCAGCATGCCGCGCTTGTCAATTAAGTGCTTGTTCGAGCAACTATTGCATCAATTAATGTCCATATAAATATGAGGTAAACCATGAGCAACTATAAAAAGATTTTTGTCGCTATCGACATTCACGCAGAATATGAAAATATCATTCAAAAAGCGCTTGATATAGCCACATCACCAGATGACGTCAGTTTAGTTACCATCACCTTATCGTCATATTACGTTCAACCATACTTATATGGCATGGCTGAAAGCTATATAGACGATGCTTCTATCGTAAAAAGCGCCACTAAAAAGCTAAAAGAAATCGCTAAGAAGCACGGGATAAATAGCAAAAAGGTTTATGTAAAATGTGGCGTGCCTGCAGACGAGATCCAAACTATTGCTAATCAACATCATGCCGATCTGATTGTCATTGGCACACACGGTCGCAGTGGTATTAAATTACTTTTGGGCTCAACAGCAACTGCCGTGCTGCATGGCGTTAAGCAAGATGTGTTAGCCGTTAGAATGCATGATAAATAAGCCCTTGAATCAAGGAATAATGCACTATTGGGCATGCACAAAGGCCTTTGCATATTGATACAACTTCAACTTTCTGTTTAAAGGCAAGCATGAAATTTAAAGACTATTACAAGATATTAGGTGTTAAAGACAATGCCGACATTAAAGAAATTAAAAAGGCATATCGAAAGCTAGCGCTTAAATTTCACCCTGACGTCAGCGCCCAAGATAACGCTGAAGAACAGTTTAAAGAAGTCGCTGAAGCATATGAAATATTAAAGGATGACGCAAAACGCGCTGAGTACGACAATATCAAAAAAAATGGCGGTAAAGCAGATCCATTTGGCGCTTCATCCGACTGGACATCTCAATCGCATGCCGATGCTAATCAATATTCTGAAGCTGATTTTTCTGACTTTTTTAACCAAGCATTTGGTGGCAGTGGCGGCCGCAGCCGCTCTCGAAGCGCATATGGTAATGACAGCGATTTGTTCAAAGGCCAAGATATCGAAATGGAGGTGCCGCTCTTTTTAGAAGATTCAGCAGCAGGCATCAGCAAAAATATCGAATTTATAATGCCTGTGTTGAGTTCTGGCCAAGTACAGCAAATTAAAAAATCACTAAAAGTTAAGATCCCGCAAGGTACAAAAGACGGTGAGCGAATACGACTCAAGGGCCAAGGATCGCCAGGCAGTGGCGACCAACTAAACGGTGACTTGTACCTGCATATTCGCTTAGTGCCGCACCCTTTTTTCGATGTGCAGGGCAGTAATATACTGTTGACGGTTCCGCTTATGCCATGGGAGGCGGCGCTTGGTACAAAACTCTCAGTGCCTACGCTTTATGGAAAAATTCAGTTAAACATTCCGCCCAATAGCCGCAGTGGTCAGAAGCTTCGAATAAAAGGCAAAGGATTAAAAGATAAATTAAGCCAAGGCGACATGTTCGCCATTCTAAATATTGACATCCCGCCAACTACCAGTGAAGAATCGAAAACCCTTTGGGAGCAGTTATCAAAGGCCGAATCTTATAATCCAAGAAAAGATTGGAGCGAAATGTGACAAACAATATCTCGTATACAGTGACCTCAAAAGAGCTTTGCCATAATCAAGGTATAAGCCATGAAACGATTGTTGAAATTATTGAATACGGTATCGCCAAACCATTAGATGCTGAGCAGTATGACGAGTGGACATTCGATTTAGATTCTGCTTATTGGATAAAAAAAGCGCTTAAAATTAATCGAGAGCTACACATAGACTGGGTAGCCACTAGTATGGTTATTTCACTCATAAGAAAAAACAACATGCTAGAACAAAAAAATGCACAACTTCAGCAGCTATTAGACCGACTGCTCTAAAACTAGGGGTAGTTTGAAGCTAAAAACAGAGCCTGCAGGTGGATGTTTTGCGTAGTGAATAGACCCACCATGGTCCTCAATAATGCTTTTAGAAATAGACAGCCCTATACCCATCCCCTGCTGTTTGGTTGAAGAAAACGCGGTGAACAACTTCTCATTCATGCTGCTGTCGAGTCCACAGCCGGTGTCGATTACCGAAATTACAACTTGATTATCATCGGTCTGCTTGCAAGTGACTGTGATCAAATTGCCATGAGACAAATCAATCGATTGCATCGCTTCCATTCCGTTACGTAACAAATTCAGCAGCACTTGCTGTATCTGTACGCGATCCACATATACCTTTGCATTCGATTTACAAAAGCTTGCTTTAATTATGATATCTCGAACACGTGCTTCAGATTCTGCAAGTTTAATCACTTCACTTATGATTGCGCGGCACTCTATGTGCTCTTTATTTCTATCTCCTTGTCTTGTCATCGTTTGCATGCGTTCGAGTACAGCACCAGCACGTCGAGCATGTAGGCTTAGTTTTTCGAAAATGTCGGGCAGTTTTTCAAATTTACCGCTATTGCAAAAACTTTTGCCCGATTGCGAGAACAACGAAATGGCCGTCAGCGGCTGATTAACCTCATGGGCGATGCCTGCCGCCATTTCACCAAGAGAGTTGAGTCTATCTGCATGCGCCATTTGTTCAATATGCTTGCGGCTTTGATCTTGGCTCAAGCGTTGGGCGGTGATGTCGCGAATCAAACCAACAAACATTCTGCCATCTTGATGCAGTATTTCATTTACTGATATGTGAATAGGAAAAACGCTACCATCCTTGCGCTTTGCCTCTAATTCTCGTCCGGTGCCGATGATATGCGCGGCACCTGTTTTTATATATGTCGCGACATATCGATCGTGGTCATGTTCAGAGTCATGTCCATCATTACTTGGCATTAATATGTTCACGCTTTGATTTTTCACTTCAGCGGCGCTGTAGCCAAACAATTGCTCGGCTGCACTATTAAAGCTTTTAATTTTGCCCGTTTGGTCAATGGTGATGACCCCCTCAATAACCGACTCGACAATAGCATCTGAAAATGCGTGGCTTCGCTTCACTTCTATTTCAGCCGCTTTTATATTGGTCACATCAGTTACAAAGCCCTCAAGAATGAGCTTTTCGTTTAGCAGTGAGACAACCGCTTCTCCTCTTTCCCAAACTAAATGTGTCTGCTTGTCTTTAGCTATTATTCGATACTCCAACTCGTAGGGTATCTTCTGAAAAACCGCTTGATGCACAGTTTTATGGACCCTGTCATAATCGTCCGGATGAATTATCTTTCCCCACAACACGCTATGCACTTCAAATTCTTGCTTGGTGTACCCGGTTAGCGCTTCACACCCCTCACTAACTAATATACTAGGCCAATCGGCTGTATCGAATGATTGGTAAGCCATACCAGGGAGGTTTTTTAACAAATGCTCGACTTTGTTGCGGTCATCTTTAATCACATTGGCTTTGTTTCTTGCCGAAAGTGCGGTGTAAACAGCAATCGTAATAAACGTGCTTAATAGAGCGCCGAGCACCATTAAAATAGCCATCATTCTATAGTGGGATTGTTCTAAAAATTCTGGATTGGGCTGCATACTAACTTGCCAGATTTGTCCCTCCAATTGAAATGATGCTTGCCGGCTCCAATCATCATTACTAATTGCTGAGCTAGGCGTATCTGAATAGATTTCTTGGTCATTGATAAACAATGTAATTTGGTGGTCACTCAATAAATACGATGGCAAAATACCATTCACATAAGATTCAAAAAGCAACAGGCCGCTAATAAACCCTTCTAGTTTTAAGTCACCAGTTGATTGATTAAATACCGGCACATAGATACCGACACCCGCGCCGCCATGGATAGAATTAAGCGGTGTAGTAACTGCAACACCCTTTGTTTGTTGTGCTTTCATTGCGCCAGAAAGTGCCTCAGGATTAAGCGCCAAATTGAAGTTTTGAACAATTTCGTTGCCGGTAACTGGCGTCACTCTGAGAACATGATATTTGTTGTCGACCCAGCCTAAAGCTTGATAACCACGCTGCGCGTCATACAGCGCCTTACTAATAGACTGCCATTCTTCATCGCTCATATTGGTCGTCAATTGCGGTAATTTGGTAAATTCAGAGAGCGTACTCATGCGCTTTTTTAAATCATCTTCAATTAATAGCGCAATACCATTTGCTGAGTTTTGGGTTAAACGATTGATATGAGCATTGCCCTGCGCCTCTATGGAGGTCAATGTTATGGTAATTAAAGCCGCAGCAAAAGCACCTATGATAAGCGAATACCATAAAATAGTGTGCCGCCGTAAAAATTGAATTAGCGCAGTTGCTTTAGTGGTAGTCATGTTTAATAGAGACTCAAAGTTGTCTAATCTGGTTCGATGCCATGTGATTTTCACAAGACGCATGTTACTCCATGCAGGTGCTTATCCTACATCATTTTTTCGATAAATCCGAAACTGCTTAAAGGTGAATGAAATACCGATGCAATCTTAACTACGTACCAACCACATTTTGCTTGGGTAAGCCCTAATTGTTTAGAATGCTCTATGCTCATACTATAACTGCAGAACAAATTTTCAGTACATGGCTGACAAATAATTAGTCGATTGAAATTTAAGCATTAACAAAGTGAGAACGACGATGAGTGAAGTAATAAATAAAGACCATACCTTGGTGCAGTTAGGAAATTTAGCGATCACTATTCGCCCGATAACACCAGACGACAAAGATATAGAAGCGGCATTTGTGCATGATTTATCGATGCAAACTAAGTACGAACGATTTTTTGAAGGTATTAAAGATCTATCACCCTACATGTTAAAAAAACTTTGTGAAGTGGACGGTGTGAATACCATGGCATTTGTTGCTACTATAAATGTTGACGGTGCTGAAAAAGAGATTGGTGTATGCCGATATGCATTAGATAAAACTCCTTCTGAAAGAGAAATGGCGGTGACTGTAGCCGACAATTACCCTTTTGAGGAGATTGCGTCTCTATTAATAGATAAAATAAGGGCGCACGCTAAGCAAAATAATATAAAGCGTCTAAATGCGATTGAATTGAGCAGTAATTATAGAATGCTGCAGCTCGCTAAGCACTTAGGCATGACCTCAAAAATAGCTCCCACAGACTCGACCTTAGTAGTCTACTCTATCAATGCCTGAATGAGCTATTCTTGGTTTAGTGCCGCTATTTAACAGTTGAGTAAAACGTACTATTCGCGAAAGCCGGTAAGCAAAAACACCGAATACAAACCCTGTGGTTTATCGATTTCGCTTGCCGTTTCAATTCTTATATCGGAAAAGCCAGCATTGCTAACCTCCTGCATAATCCAATCTCGCTCAAAGCCATGATGATGTACACCCGTATCTTGCTCGTGAAAACTGCCGTCTTCTGTATCGATATCTGCGATGGCGATGAAACCGCCTGGCACAAGTAAGTCAAAAAGACGTTTAAATAGTAATGGCACATCTTCAATGTGATGCATCGTCATAGAGGAAATTATTCCATCAAATTGAGTGTCTAGATCTTGATGTTGCAAGTCTAATATTAGTGGCCTGAGTTCACATTCAATTGTATCTTGCTGCAAAACAAGCTGGTTCATCATCGATTCGGATACATCAATTGCCGTGATCTCTTTTACCAAAGGTGCAATTTGTTTTAGAAGCAGTCCGGTACCTGAGCCAAAGTCCATTATTTTCATGCCTGTAGAAAACGTAATTCTTTTTCTAATCGCTTGGGAAATATTGGCAACATTTGTTACTCGCGTTGAATTCTTTTCGTATTCTTTGGCTTTTGTTGCGAAATAATCGTTTAGCATAACGTATCCTTGGGAGTTTATTTTTTTCTCTGGAGTATTCATTTCAAATTTTTATACGAGACTGATGAGCGCAACCCATAAACAGCACCAGTAGACAGTTACAGCCTTCATTAAGTGTTTATGCGCTATCTATAGCACCAATAAGTAAGCCCTTGTTGCTTCAAAAAAGCTTCTGCCTTATCGCCTTGCAAAATAGCTAAGGTAGCCAAAAGCCCAGCCTGAATACACTGTTCACTAGCTACAGTAATTGATCTAGCCGCATTTTCAATAGGGAAACCCGTAACTGGATTAAGAATATGAGAATATCGCTTTGTGCCTTTTTTTAAATATCGGTTTGCGTCGCCCGACGTAGCGAGGCCGCCTTTTGCAATATTAACAACCGCAGTACCATTTTGCTTAGTTGGATTGTCTATTCCAATGCGCCAAAAGGGGGCATCTTGCCGCGGGCGTGTCACCTGAATATCGCCCCCAAAATTTACCAGGACCGATATGTCAGATAAGCTTTCGTTCAAAAGCTGTGCGGTTTTGTTCACTGCGTATTCTTTGCCAATTCCACCTAAATCGAGCTCAAATCCACTGGGCAGGATAATCTGTGATTCAGAATAAATAACCCGCTGCCACCCAATATAGGGGAGTAACTTACCGACCGCCTTCACACTAGGCACATTATCAGAACCGTCAAAACGCCACATCTGCCGTAAAATCCCTGATGTAATGTCAAACATGCCATGGCTTATGTCATAGCAGGTGTTAGCAAAACTGAGCAATTGATACGTTTCATCATCAATAAGGACGGGCTTACCCAAGCTATGGTTAATGCGATGCAGCAAATTGCCTCTGATGTACCGACTGTACTTAGCTTCAATTCGTTTAGTTTCAGCAATCGCTTTCAGAAAATAAGGTTCTATCCGCGTTTTATCGGTGCTATCAAACAAAATTTCACAGGGGCTTGCCATCGCAGAAAAACGGCCACACAAATGGCCGTCTTCAAAATTCAAGGTAGGTTTAGTTTCTATCATCGTTTTGACAAGCTTAAACCGAGTTATTCACTTACTAAAAAGAATAGCTCAATTGCGCAATAACTGCCTTAACAGAAGGATATAAATCTAAGCCCTGTAATACGCCGGGTTCATCAAACCCTGCATTTTTAGGCGTCTGTTGATAATATGCCACGCGCACACCCCATTCATGCCCATTGGATAATCTTTGGCCGTACTTCAGACCCAAAGTAACCGTGCTCATCTCACCTAAGCGATAATCAGCGCTAGCAAACATCGGCAATGCATCACCATCGTTTAAGAAAGGTCGATAAAACTCGGCTGCTTCTTGCTGATAATAACGAAAGTAAGGCTGAACATAAGACGTATCTGAAAAATTAAACCGTAATCGGCTATCGATAGTGTGAGAGTCTATTTCCCAGTCATCCGTAGCGAAGCGATATGACACATCAATCATACCGTTATCCATCGCATATTTAGTTTGCCAATAAAAATTATGTTTGGTGCGCTTATCTGGCCTACTTTCAAACAATAATGACTGTGTAATACCTTCGCCATTTACCGAGCTGAGCATTTTGTAAGGATCATTCAAATAGCCATCGGCGACTGAAAATCCATAGTTAAATTGCATGATCATGCGTTTGTTAATCGTCTGCGTCAGTCCTATCAACACATCTACGGTGGTTTTGTCTTGAGAGTCGCTTTGTCGGGTATTTTGAAAAGCAGTATCAAAGGCGTCGTCACCTTCAAAATCTGAGCGCAATAACATATTTGAGAAAGCCACAGGAGCCCCCCCTACTGGATCTATGCTGTCATATTGATATGACAGGCCCAATGAAAGCGTCCTGTTTTTTCGGTCAAAATCCTTAGCTATAGAGCCGTTTGCGCCAATAGATAAATAGTCGTATTCATTTGACACATTTAAGCCTGCGCTACCTCGTGTATTTGTCCACAATGGCTGTGTCCATTGACCATTTAACTGCACGCGCGTATCTCTAAAGGTATCATCCAAAGGCAGTTCACCGCCTTCAATCGTATATTCACCGTTACCTGAAGGTCTTGTGTATGTTTGCAAACCTGGCTGCGCAACAGCGCCTGATGCCGATGCTCCTGTCAATGAGTCAAATACCAATTTGCCACTGAATATATGCTCGTCACCAAAGTCTTTTGATGCCGCGACGACGCCTTCCAGCAGACTAACGCGATCGGTCTCACCGTAATATAAAATAGCGGTATCAAACTCCCAAGCTTGCTCGCTTTCTTGGCCGATTGCGTCTGTTGTTCCTAGCAAGGCGCATGTTGCAGCGGCCAATACTGAGGTGATTGTCATTTGATTTTTTAATTGCATCCACAACCTCCACCGGCAAAGGCTCTACCGCCACTAGTGGCTTCTTTACTAAAGTAGATATGTTCATCTAAGGCAATGTCTACCGCATCTGCATTTAAGCTCATTTCGTCTCTGGCCAGCAATTCACGCTCCCATGGTTCAACACCTAAGCTTGCGCATCCACCTAGTTGCAAAAGCGCAAAGCAGATAGCAATTTTTGTAAGGTTTCCAGAAAGCTGCTTTTTTAGTTTGGGGCTGTTAGTTTTCTTGTTTTTTATATTCATAATGGTACCTACAGAGAAGTTGAATGTGTCAGTTATTCCGCCAATAGCTGGGTGATTTCGTTTTGATATGCAGCGACTTTTGTCGTAAAAAAGCCTTGATGCGATATGCGCAGCTCACCAGATTTGTCGATGATATAACTGCTTGGCATCCCCACTAGGTTGTACTGTTTGGCAATATTGCCCTTGGGGTCATAAACGATTGCAAATTCAGCAGGCAGTTTTGACAAGAACGCTTTTGCATTTTGGGAATCTTCATCAAGATTAATCGCAATAATCTTTAGGCCTTTATCTGCAAACTTCTGGTGCATTTCGTTCATCCATGGAAAGGATGCTCGGCATGGTTTGCACCAACTGGCCCAAAAATCTATGTAAACCACCTGACCTTTTAAGTCGGCCAAATCAGTATCGCTATCAATTTGAAAGTTAGGTGCTGAGGCTAAGCTCGGAAGAGCTGTAAATAAGGTAAAAATAAAGATTAAAATTCTCATTGACGCTTATCTGTTTTAAAAGAGATAAACAAGGATAAATGCCCTACCTTAAGGTTTCCTTAAGGTAGGGCATTTATCTCTTTTATTTCATGTTATTTTTACATCATGCTGCTTACTAACTATGCGTGTTCAATTAAATTCTAGGGCACGCCTACTAGCAAATACGCACTACATATAAGGTTTTAATCTGTATTTATTGAACGAATTCTATTATTGTGACGCACGACGACATTCGTATTTGAGACTAAGATGTTTAAACTTCTTTTGAGTTTTTTACTTATAACTACATTGACTGCTTGCATGCAATTGAAAACGACCACAGCTGCCACCCCACAAATTAAAATAGCGGCATTCAACGTCAGTATGGATGCCAGCAACTATGTGGGCCGAAACGCAGAGTTAACGACCGACCAAGTGTTAATCGAACAGCTTAAAAAGGGCAATCAACAAATCAAAAATATCGCTGAAATTATCCAGCGAGTGCGCCCCGACATTATTTTATTGAATGAATTTGATTACATACCAGACCCTGCTCAAGGTGTTGAAGTATTTATTGAGCGCTATTTGAATGTGGCGCAAAACGCATCGTTATCAGCCATTGACTACCCGTATTATTACTATGCGCCAGTTAATACGGGCAAACCTAGTCCTTATGATTTAACAGGAGACGGAGAGGCCACCGGCACCCAAGGGGACGCGTGGGGCTTTGGCTTTTTTGAGGGTCATTATGGCATGATGGTGTTATCTCGCTTCCCAATTGATACAGCAAAGGTGCGCACCTTTCAGAACTTTAAGTGGAAGGATATGCCCGATGCACTCCGGCCAATAGTGCCTGAAACAGGCGAAGCGTTTTACAACGACCAAATATGGGAGCAATTTCCACTGTCGTCAAAATCTCATTGGGATATTCCAGTAATAGTAAATGGCACCCCGATTCATTTATTAGCCTCTCATCCTACCCCGCCGGTGTTTGATGGCAGCGAGGATCGCAACGGCACCCGCAATCATGATGAAGTGCGTCTGTGGCTCGACTACATCACGCCAAATAAGGCTGATTATATTTATGATGACAATGGCATGCGCGGAGGATTGGCCGAAAATTCAAGATTTGTGATATTAGGCGATTTGAACGCATCAAGCACCGAAGGTAGTTCTCGTAAAGAGGCGATCACTGGTTTACTGAATAGCCCACTAGTTAACGACCGTGCTATTCCACAAAGCAAAGGTGGTGATTTGCATGTACCTGAAAACCCTATATCTAAATACCATACCGCCGGTTGGGGTATGCGTGCTGACTACGTTTTGCCATCGAATTATGGCTTAGCGGTAGTTGAAAATGGGGTGTATTGGCCTAGCAAAAACGAAGAGACCTACCGTTTAGTCAAAGACAGGGCCTCATCGTCTGATCATTTATTGGTTTGGTCGCTACTAAACATCGAACATTAAGTTTGCCCGATAGGTATCAAGGATCTATTTTGGCAAAGCAAAAGATCAGACAAGGTTGTGGAGCATGCACCCGCTGAACCTCTTTAAGCAAATGCGGTCTGAAATATCCTAAAAGACGTCATTAAAACCTAAGGTCTGTCTATGCTTAAAACAATACAAACATCAGGCACACAACTACCCTATATCATTGCGTTAGTTTGCGTTTTTTTGCCATTTATCTCCGTCCATTTAACTTTGGCGATCTCTATTTTTTTTGACAACTTAGCCCTGTGCATACCCTATTGGCAACAATGCCATTCTATTAGCGCCACCGGACGTCAATATCCAGAATTTTTCTTTTTTAAGGGCCTTTTGATCCCAACTGCGGTATTTATGGCGGCTTATTGGTTGATGCTTAAGCATTGGCTTCAAAGCATCAGCGATGGCCGAATCAAGCCACGTTTGATTACTGCTATGGGTTTGTTTGCTGCGCTGGCGTTAATTGTATATACCGTAACGCTTGGCGCGGTGGGTGAGCCATACGCATTGGCCAGAAGAATTGGTGTTATCTTTTATTTTGCCTTCACGTCTTTTGCTCATTTGATTTTGCTTCGCCATCTTGAGAAATTGGATACCTCATCACTAAACATAGCGATTTATCAAAAACGCTTAACTTGGATCTGTTTGGTGCTAGTGAGCACTGCCATCATAAGCGCACTGCTTGGCTTTTTATGGGACGACGGATGGGATAACTGGGAAAACGCCTACGAATGGTGGTTTTCTGTACTGATGGTCGCAATGTTTTACCAAGTGGGAAAAATGTGGCAAAAAACCGATTATAAAATCACATTGACGCTATCAAAAGCCGCGTCTTAGCTGAATACTCCACTCCCAGCTATTCACACTTTCTCCGTCACCTAAAGGCATTGCAATATCGAGATGCACCACACCGGGATTACTGGCCTTATTTGAATACAGTCTTGCGCCAAAACCGGCACTGGCGAGGATGTCACCGTCCTCGTTTAAACTGGAAAATTCTCCACCACTCGCTCTGCCCACATCGGCAAAAGCAGCAAAGCCAAGTTCAAATAACTGATAGAAGTTGTAGCCTGTGTAAAAACGCGTTTCAAGGCTTGCAGAAAAGCGATTATCGCCATGTTGATATTGCAGCGGATATCCTCTTACGCCGTTGTCATCATCAATCACAATCGGACGATCGCGAAACTGATTTTCAGACGCCGTGCCCGACAAACGCGCATAATAGCCCAGTAAAGGAGATGCGCGGTAGAAGTATTCCAGTTGTCCATCGATGCGCGCGAAGTTTTTTATGTCGGTGTTTAAGATGCTTTGCAAGTCTACGCTGGCAAGTAACAGTGCCTCACCTAGGAAGGCTCCTTTTCGCAGGCGGAACTGAGTATGAGTGCCTATTCCAGCCGCATCGGAATTAAGCTCAACGCCCACCTGCACATAAAATTCCCAACCTAAATTGATATCTTCTGGCTGTCGAATAAAGTAGATATCCTGCATCACATGAATATCGCGCTGAACAAATTCATAGCCTATCCACGGATAGATAAAATCACGCGACTGCGGGACAAAAGCCAAGCTATTTTCATTCAGGCCTAGTGCACTGATAATCGCCAATCTATCAAAAAACTCGCCTTGCTGAGTGACGCTATCGAGCCCTGCAGCAAACTCAATGCGTTCGCGATCAACACCCATAATCAAACGCTGAGTTTGTTCATTATTTGCGTTAATTTGAATACCATATGCAGCACGCAAATTTAATTCATCAACAGATAAGCTATTGCGCGTGTCGCCATTTTGAAAGATGTCTTCAATCCGATTATTACTCTGGACAAAAGCCAAAATACTATAGGTGCTGCCCAAATGATAAAAGGGCTTATCAAAGGCGAAACTGTATAATTCTCCATCGTCATTGTCGGCAAGCGCCAGCGAAACATTCGAATGGCGTACCCAAGGAAATGCCGAACGCATAGCAAATTGATAGCCCGAGCGTTGCTCATCCTGGCGATAACGAAAAGTACTTCGAATACCTAGGCCCAATAGGTTGTCTTCTCTTACGCCAACAATTGTGCTGTTTTCGCCGCCGCTTCGGCTAAACGATAGACTAGGGATAAATGACCAATTATCATAGGTTGTGGCATGCAAATTCACACGCGAGGACGCGCAATTGAACTCAGCCCGAATGTCTGCGTTGGCTATGTATCGCTCGCGACGCAATAGCGCTTCGGCCTCCACAATGTCGGCCGGCGTTACCTCATCGCCTTCATCAAAGGGCAAGCGCTCGGCTATTACAAAGGGCTTGGTGATAACATGCAGCGCGTTGGCCCATTTATGCAAAGTGATAGCGTCAGGCGCGTCTTCATCAAAAATAGGCTGCGTATTAATAGTGATACTGTCAATTTTGAAAATGGCTTCACTGTTGTGCGTACTTTGACAGTTTGCGAGCGAACTGTTTGATAGTGGGTTTCCTGTTTCTTCACCATCTTGTATCTCAGTCGCTAGTGACGCCGATGCCAAGCAGGTATAAAGCAAAATAAATAACATATTATTAAGTGATGCGGTTTTCATCAGGCTACCCATGGATTTGCTTTGTCACCTCATACAATATGTTGAGCAATAATACATGCAAAATCCACAAAAGGCGCAGCATCGCATCAAATTGCAGCTAAGGCATTCATGACTAAACATTACATTTTCTTTTTCGTGGCAGCGGTAGCCTTAGCATGGGCAGGATCGTCTGGCCAAAAATGCCTAGGGTATCGCCCCTTCATTTCCTTTTGAATGGGCACGTAACTCCCTGCCCAAAAGCCCACAATATCCTGAGTAGTTTGCAGCGGCCGTTGTGCAGGCGACAGTAACTCACAGGTAATTGCTAAGCTGCCGTTTAACAGCACAGGATGTTTTTGTAAGCCATACATTTCCTGCATTCTCACTGAGAGAGTTGCCGTGCCCTGCTCTGAATATTCAAGAGCGGCTTTTCTGCCTGTGGGGATCAGCCAATTTTCTGGGAGCAGTTCCTCAAGCAATGACAGCTGTTGGTAATTCAGTAAATTGCTAAGCAATTGATAAAACGGCAAGTTTATTAGCTGTTGCCAGCTTGTTTTATCTTCCAAATACGGTAAGAGCCAGTGGTAGATAGAAGACCTTAGGCCCGCTGCAGAGAGATCCGGTAGTGGGGTTTTATTTGCACTTTTATTGAGAAACGCTCTGGCTAATTCAACACGCACAATCAACTGCTTACTTCTGAAATCTAGAGGGATTGCCGCCAAACCATCTTTTGCCAGTTTAGTTTCTAATAAGCCCTTCCATGTTAACAAAGCCCTGTCTTTTGGAGGTGAGCCAAGTGGAGTGTTACTAACCTGAATGCTCCCAAAATGACGACTCAAGCTCGCACTTATTTTTTGTTTTTGCATGTCCCACACAACATCTTTACGCTCAGTAAACGCATCAGGAAAATGTTTTTGCAATGTCTCTAACGTAATTCCTTGAGCATAGCGAATAAGCGCGTTATCACTTTGCTTATCGGTAATTTGCATGTTGCAAACCACTACCCAATCACAGGCCAATATCGCATGGTTTGAATCGTGGCTTTGTGCGTGATGCTGGCTGCTACCTAGACTAGCACCACTGCCGTTTGCAAGTAAAAATCGACCTTTTGCGGTTTGCTTAGCAATCCACTGTCCAAATCCTAGTCCTAGCAATAAACCGATGTCCTCTAAGGGCCAAGGCTGCAGCTCAATGCCAAGCTTCGCGTGCCATTGGCGAACTAAGGGCCAAATACTGTGCTTACTTTGGTTTTTGAGCAACATCAAGCGCTCATAAAGCTCTACCGACCCACTGTTGGGTAGGGGATCTTTGCTCTCTAACAAGGCCGCAATTGCACACGCTAAGCTTTGCTGCGCTACCCCGAGTTTTTCACTTGCAAACAACATAGCAGCTACGTGAACGTTGCCGCCCAATCGATTCACATCTCGGCCTAGTTTCGTGGCTTTATTGCCATTGTCTAACAGGCCAGCGAGCCGTAATGTATTTTGGGCCTGTTGCACTTGCGCTGGCGTTGGGCAATCAATTAGGATCAGGTCTTCGATTGCACTTCCCCAAATCGACGCCTCTAAAACGAAACCAGAAAGATCGGTTTGCAGGATCTCTGGAGCCGACTGGCGAGCAAGCCGGTGATGCTGCTCCTTTGGCCATAATCGATAGCAGGTTCCGGGCATCAAACGGCCGGCTCTACCGGCTCTTTGCGTTGCGGAAGCCTGCGATATTTTTTGCGTGGTCAGCTGGGTGATGCCACGGCGCACATCAAAGATAGCGCGTTTTTCGATGCCGCTATCTACCACGACTTCAATTCCTTCGATAGTTAAACTGGTTTCGGCAATATTGGTCGCGAGCACAATTTTTCGTTTGCCGTGGGGGTCGGGTAAAATTGCGTCTTGCTGTTGCTCTTTTTTAAGCTCCGAAAATAACATATGAATTGCGGCATCCTCGCCTAAAGCAGACGCTAATTCTGCCGCAGTTTTTTTTATTTCAAATGCGCCAGGTAAAAATACCAAAATGTCGTGTTGATGCTGCCTAAACACACTCAACACTAGGTTTTTAATCTGCGTGGTGATAGGCAGCTTTGACACCTTTTCAATATGTTGGATATCCACAGGGAAGGCTCTTCCTGTCGATTCTAATATAGGCACATCAGGCAGTACTTTTTGCAGGGCTTCAATATCAAGCGTGGCAGACATTACCAGTAGTGGTAAATCGTCTCTTAAGGCTTGCTGCACTTCTAAGCATAACGCTAACGAGAAATCCGCATGCACACTACGCTCATGAAACTCGTCAAAGATTACAAGCCCAACACCGGGTAATTCAGGAGACGATTGCAGCATCCGTGTTAAAATACCTTCGGTCACGATTTCGAGTCGGGTTGCCGCGCTTGTTTTATTTTCGCCGCGAACACGATAGCCCACTGTGCGGCCTACCTCCTCCCCTAACTGTTTAGCTAGGTACAATGCAATATTGCGAGCGGCCACTCGGCGCGGCTGCAACATAATGATTTTGCTATTGGCAAAACGAGACATTTTGAGTAAATACAAAGGCAATGCTGTGGATTTGCCAGCCCCAGGAGGCGCAACCACAATAGCGTTACCTGCATCTAAATTTGCGTTAAGTGCAGGGAATATTTGGGTAACGGGTAGCAAAAAGCTCTCAACTCACGACGTGTAAGGTGCCAAAAGACTATAATAGCAAAACCCTTTCCTATATTTCAGAGAAACTAGCGACTTTTAAAGTGCCAGGTCTTTGCCCCGTGCTTTCGACTAGTGTAGGTGCGAATACACGACTCTTAATGTGCTTTGCAGGCCACTTTTAGCAGCCGGCCAGCGAATGGACACATTGTCGAGCATACCGTTTTTACAGTCATTGGCAATGCTTTGAATGAGATGTAACAAAGGGTCTGATTTTACTTTTTGGGCTAACGTGATTAACTTTTCCACACTGGACTTAATGCTGTCGGCTTGCTCGTGCTGCAGAGCTGCTTCGGTATCGTCAATATTCACCTCAATTTCATCTAGCAGTTGTTTAAGACCTGACTGCATAGATTCTATCTGCGTTTGACTTTGTAAGTATGCGACAAGATCAAACCAGATCTTAGGGTTGTTGGGCATTGGAAGCCTTTCCATATCTTCCCGAATCAATTTTGCATCGGCATTCGCCTGAGAGCTTCGCTCTGCCAATTCTTGATGAGCAGCCTTTAATGACTCTTGTGCGCGTACATACTGCTCCTGAACAGTAGCCAATTCGTCGTCAATTGCTTGTTTATGTATATTTTGTTGCTCGGCAAATTGCGCTAATTGCGACTCATTCTTCTCGCTGTATGATTTTAGTTCACCAAGCTCTTGCTCAAGCTCCGCTGCCGTTTGTAAATATGCCAGCTTTTCAGCTTCAAGCTGCGCTGCCGCAGCATGCGCTAAATTCAGTGCTGCCTGCGATGCGGCCAAATCACTCTGCGCAGCATCAAGTTCGAGCTTGATTTGGGAGTGTTGCATTTGTGCTTCGCTGACTTCTTGGTTAGATGTTTTATCCGTTCGGTCTAACTCACTTTGCAACTGCCGCATACGCTCAGCATTTTGCTGCATGTCTTGATGAGCGGCTTTGTAGCATTGTTCAAGATCTTGCTTTTGTTGCTCTAGTGACTGTTGATGCTCCCGCTGTTCAATCAGCTGCTTTTCTAAATAAGCCGAATTTTCTTGGCTATTTAAGGCCTGAGCATGCAAATCATTTAGTTCTGAAGTCATGCTCTTAATTGCTTCATCTTTTACACGCAGTGCCTCTTGCATACTGTCGCACTGTTCTCGTAACTCATTTAGTTTGTGCGCTTGTTGTTGATGTAATTCAGACACCTTATCTACGTCACTGTCTCTGCTAGCAAGCGTTTGCTGGGCTGCATCGCATGCTTGTTTAGTAAGCGCCAATTCATGTGCTAGTTCATCACGCTGCGCCTGCAAGGTTTCGATGTGCTGCGTCGCAGCATCATATTCCGCAATCAAAGCAACGCTGCGTTGTTCGGTGTCAGCAAGCTCAGCAGAACACAAGTCTAAGGTATGTGTAAGGGTTTCAAGACTTTGTGTGCGCTCATGATATTGCTTTTGTAACTGAGCAAACTCAGATTTTGTATACTCTAAGTCTTCTTGCACGCCTTGTAATGCTTGCTTGGTGCTGGCGAGCATTTGTGCGCTGTCAGTCAACTGCTCTTGGCTCTGAACTAATTGTTCTTGGATGCCTTTTTGCTGCTGTTGAGCTTCATCTCGTTTAGCCATCGCTTCGGCAATGGCTACCTCAGCTTTATGAGCAGCGCTTTGGTCGCTCCACATGCATAAAATACAATCAAACACATGGTCTTTATAGATTGGCACGAAGGTCAATTTGCACGGCAGCAAATCCCCGCCAGCACGATGAGTCCAGTCAATTGTTGTCGGTGCTTGTTTCACTTTTAGATCATCAACCACCTGAGCTAAGCTTAGTGCACTTTCCTCGTCTTGGTTGAGCTCAGCACAGTAAGGCGTTTGTCCAAATAAATCCTCTTCATCGTGCACCGCAAAAAATGTACATGCAGCTTGATTCAGTTTCCCAAAGCCTTTGTCTTCTAATATGGCCATAGGCATATCACTGTGCTGCAACAAAGACTCGAATTTATCCCGCTGAAATTGTTCGTCAGAGCGGTCAATTAACCAAAACAAATACTCTTGCTTTTCTTGATTAATGACATCCACGGTTAGTTCACCGGGGTAAATTTTACCGTCTTTACCTTTTAGTTTTACATGAAAGTCTCTCAACCTACCGGTTTTATTGAGCTGTTTCGCAGTAGTGCCAGCCTCGGCCGGGTCGCTGAATAGCTTATAAATATTGCCCTTTTTTAGCTCTTTTTCAGTGTATTGAAGGCGCTCAAGCATGACTCTGTTGGCACTTAGGATTTCATCGTCCGCATTGATTGTGGCGATAGCAACAGGCGCTAACTTCAAAAAGTTACTCATCCGCTCTTGTTCTTGAGCAAGCGCTAAACTGGTTTGCACCAAGCTTGTTTGTTCTTGCTCAAGTAAGGCGCTCAGATGCGATGAATGCTCTTTCTCTTGCTGCAGTTCACTCCCTACTCGCACCAAGGTTTCTTGCTCTTCGATAAGCTCGCGATTAGTTTCAAGGTTACGCTCACGCTCTTGCGCGAGCTTGTTTTGAATTTTTTTGATTTCACTCAAATCTTGCAGTACGCCCACGATACCAATTTCTTTTTGCTGATTTAAACGGTCTGTAGTCGCATAAAACCCTAAGTCTAGCTTCAAGCTTATTGCTTCTCCCTGCACAGTAGTATAATCAAACTCCGTTTCATCGGTGTGATTTGACAAAAACGAGCTGTTCTTATGCAGTTGCATGATCTCAGCAGGAAACGGACTCGCTTCAAACAGGTTTTTACATGAAGCATTTGCCGATAAGCGACTAAATAAGGCATTAAACCGAGTATTTGACCACAATAAGTTACCTTGCTTGTCTATCGCATACGCGGCATGGGGGATGGCGTTTACCATGGCGGTGCGCTGCTGATTTAAGGTATCGATTTTAGTTGCTTGTTTCTCAGCCGCCAAGGCTATTTTTACCAGCACCGTAAAACGAGTGAATTTTTGCTCTTCATCCTCAGTTGCTTGTTCCGATAGTGCTTCTTTGTCGCCGACAATTGAAATCTCCACCGGCACATATATCGCGTTATCAGCAGATGCTGCAAGTTGCATTCTAAAGCTAGCTTTTGCAAGACCCTTCGCTGAGGCCGCACTTATCGCTTTTGTCCATTCTCCAATATCGTGATTATGAATCAGTTTTACAAAGTCAGATACCGAGGCTGATCCTGAAACGGCTTGCCCTTCTTCAATCTGACCTAACTGCAGTAAGTCGTCAAAGAGGCAATCGTGCGTGTAGGTATCTTCGCTCACATCCAATTTAACTAAGCCATACTCACAAGCAGTGAACAGACTGTTCAGATACGCCCCTTTTTTAGAGGTCTCATCAAGCTCACGTTGGAGAGTATTGTTGTTAATAAGCGTGATTACGCGATAGGCTGTTTGGGTATGCGTAAATATCTCACTTGACTGGATAACTAAATGCAAGTTGCTGGCCGTCGCCCGCGCTCTTACCTTAGCCTTATTATCCGTTAGAATGCTTTGCGCCTCAGCGGCGCTAGTTGAGTCAAAACATGCAACAAACTGACTGTTGATTAGTTTTTCGGAAGCTCGACCTAAATAGCTCGCGCCAGCGGTATTGGCATAAATAATTTTACCCGACAAATCCACATGCACAAAGCCTACAGGCAAGACGTTAAGCATGTGTGCTTGATGTTTAGTATCTTGCATGTGCTTGTGTTTGTTTACTCTACACATCACAAACAGCGACACCGCAGCTAACAGCAGTAAGGCAATTGCGCCCAGCAAAATATACAAGCCTGTCGTTATTTGCTGCACATTTTGCTGTTTAACATACTCTCCCCAGGCAAAAGCATGGGTGCTATTAGCAAGTAAGACGCAGATTGCTAAAAAGTGAACATATGAGTGTTTAAGTAGAGTTTGCATATGCATACGGGTTTAGTTCATTCGCAATAGGCTTATAGGATTCTGTAAGGATACGCTTTGTTAGCAAAGGTTGGGCAGTCAAATACAGTGTTTGGTATAAAAGTATATACCTTAAGCCGTTGTGTTGTTGACAGATTTTGTGAGTTTGTCTGCCAAACTTACAAGCCGCTTTTTCAGGTTTCTGGGTTTAGGCAAGCTAATGAAGGAAATCACATGAGTAAGTTTTGAATACTATCTGCAAATTATAGATTTGCTATAAATAAAACATGCTGATGTAGCAGGTTTGAGCTATATCTTAAACTCTCGAAACCTGCGCAACACCCATAACAAGTATCGTTTACAGGCGCATACCAATAACAATCACTACAACAGCCACAACTGCAATATAAGGAAGTGGTGAACGCCAGAAAGACAAAGTAGGCCTCGACACTTGCTGTGGGCTAGCTGCCTGTGGCTGGGAATGATGCTTTGCCTCTTGTTCAAGATAACGCTTATACTGCCAATAACAAAACCCGGTCACCATAACGAAAACGATAATCGCCACTGGCATACTAAAGCCATCGTAAATCCAAGCAGCATAAAAATAGACCGCTACGTAAAGCGCGCCACTCATCAAGAAAAAGTATTTCATGTCGTCTCCAATACTAAAATGGTCAGAGTAAAATTCAAATATCGTTTCGTTAGGGGGTGGAGCATAAACACATTATATCGACCTTGCAACTGAGCTATGGCCGGTAGCATTTTTTACTTGTAAATAGCGAGGCAAAGGCTTCTTTGATGTTATCAATTGAATTATCAATTTTTCCATACGCATGTGGCAGTTGCCCGCGACAAAATAAATTCTTGATCGCCCAAGTGATCAGTCCACCACAAACGGCAACAGTGATACCGGCTGCTGAATATTTTAAAAAATTTCGCTTATTCATTGTCTTAACTTCCACTCAAACAAAACCTGCTACAGACGGCCAGCATATGACACTTTGAATTATTCTACTAACAAAGAATCAAGCGCAATGTATTCCCTGCTGTGCGGCTATTGCAGCTTAACTAAACGCGTTTTTTAGTAGTGTCGTCAATATCCCTTGTTCAATTCACATCTAAACTGTGCTAATTTTTAAACTGTCTTTTTATCTCATGGTTACATATGCGCCGAATCATCTTTATTTCATTATTGTTATTTTCTGTCCAAGCGGCAGCTGTAGATCTTCCTAATTTTGCTTCTGGTCCGCTTATCAATGAATATGGCAAGCATACTGCCGCACCCTCCACTAGCGTTGGCGAATCTTCAAAGTTCAAAATCGCCTTTGATGTTGCAAAGGGCGCTGAAGCTGGTGAAGTCAATCGTCAGTTTGATAGCCTCGCTCGCTTTATAAACATGCATGTTGCTGCCGGCGTGCCGAAAGAAAATATTGAACTTGCCCTCATCGTGCATGGACGTGCATCAATGGACTTGCTTGATAATGTGACTTATCAAAAGGTGCATAGCAAAGACAATCCTAACATTGAGTTACTTAATATTTTAATGAAAAACCAGGTACAAGTTTTACTTTGCGGACAAACCGCTGGCGCATATGAAATAAGACCTGAACAGCTAGTAGAGGGCGTAATAGTGGAGCTGTCTGCAATGACCGCTCATGCTTTGTTGCAGCAACAGGGCTATACTGTCAACCCGTTTTAACTAATGCATATGCTCACGTCTTTGTAAGCCATTTATCAACATTACATAATGGCACCTGCGTCAGCATATTCCGAGCCACTTACTCCAAGTGAAAACAATGCCTGCGGCGCTTCTTTTTAGGTGCTACGCCAGCCGGTGTTAAGCTAAATGACAAATTGGCATTTAGCACACAGTTTGAAGCCAAAGTCTGGGTCTCTGATAAAACCAATCAGGCATAAATTCTAATAAAACTAGAGGTAAATATGTCACAAGTAACACTTATGGTGCTGTATCCACAGCCAAGCGATCCCGTTAAATTTGAACAGGATTACCAAGCTCATTTAGCGCTTTTTCATAGCAAGATGGATATTCCAAGCGATCAGAAACCCTACAAGGTAACCAAAATGATGCCTGGAGCGGATGGTTTAGGACCTTACTATCAAATGTTTAGCTTTGTATTTCCATCTTTAGAAGTCCTACAAGGAACGCTATCAAGTGCGCCAATGCAAATCGTCGCGGCCGACGCCAACCGCATCTCTTCAGGCGGTGCGCCGGTAATGATTATCGGCACTGAGAGCTAATGCGATCCACTAAATTTCCTATTGACGAAGAAACCAAGTTTAACTGGCGTATTTTAAATAAACTTTGGCCATACCTTGCAGAATTCAAAGGCCGAGTTTGGCTCGCACTGAGCTGTTTAGTTGCCGCTAAAATCGCCAGTGTTACCCTGCCCTTTATCCTCAAGCACATTGTCGACAATCTCAACCTTGATACCGCCAAAGAGCAGATCATGGGCGTGATCATCGCACTGATCATCGCATACGGCGCACTGCGTCTAGCCAACGTACTGTTTGGTGAGATCCGTGACACCTTATTTGGTCGTGTTACCGAAAGGGCCATGCGTCGCCTCGGCTTAACTGTATTTCAACATTTACATCGCCTCGATTTAGACTTTCATTTGTCGCGCCAAACCGGCGGGCTTTCACGTGATATGGAGCGCGGCACCAGCGGCATCAGCTTTTTAATGCGCTTTATGATATTCAATATTGGGCCTACGCTGCTCGAAATTTCGATGGTTGTGGGTATTTTGTTGTATAACTACGGGTTTACGTTTGCAACGGTGATTTTGTCATCGGTCGTTATATACGTTTTCTTTTCTATGCGCGCAACCGATTGGCGCACCAAGTTTGTAAAAGAGCTCAACAAAGCAGACAACCAGTCAAATACGCGCGCCATCGACAGTCTGTTAAACTTTGAGACCGTTAAATACTTCAACAACGAACGCTTTGAGGCAGAGCGCTACGATGTTGGACTTGAGGCGTGGGAAATTGCTCGCCGTAAAAATCGTTTATCGTTATTTGCACTAAACGGTGGCCAAGCCTTTATTATTGCCTTTGCCATGACCTCTATGCTTGCGCTAGCCGCTTTTGAAGTGGCCCAAGGCAATATGACCATCGGTGATTTTGTGCTAGTAAACGCGTTTACCATGCAAATCTTTATGCCGCTCAACTTTTTAGGGTTTGTGTATCGCGAAATTCGCGGCTCTCTTACCAACATCGAAAACCTATTTATGCTTTTAGACAGAGCGCCGCAAATTCAAGATACTGAAACTAGCGAAGCGCTTAAAGTACCAAAGGGCGAGGTTCGGTTTGAAAACGTATGCTTCGGCTATAACGAAAAACGCCAGATTTTAAACGGCATCAGCTTTACTATCGCCGCCGGCAGTAAGGTGGCGGTTGTAGGCGAAAGCGGCTCGGGTAAGTCGACTCTTGTAAAGCTGCTATTTAGATTTTATGACTTAGACAAGGGCAGCATTTTAATTGATGGCCAAAATATCGCAGGGGTGACACAAGATTCACTGAGAGCTCATATTGGCATAGTGCCCCAAGACACCGTTTTGTTTAACGATACACTGTATGAAAATATTCGTTATGGCAGGCCTGATGCAAACGAAGACGATATCGCAGCAGCGATTAAGTTGGCTCATTTAGATGCGTTTATTGAAAAGTTACCTGACGGTACCGACACTCAAGTAGGTGAGCGTGGCTTGAAGTTATCGGGCGGAGAAAAGCAGCGCGTTGCCATCGCCAGAGCGATTCTAAAACGCCCGCCAATTATGGTCTTTGATGAAGCAACGTCGTCGCTTGATTCACAATCTGAGCGGAGTATTTTAAGCGCCCTTAAAGAACTCGCCCAAGGCCATACCAGCTTGATGATTGCTCATAGACTCTCAACCATTGTCGATGCAGACCAAATTTTAGTGATGCATCAAGGACAAATTGTAGAAGCAGGCTCACATGAAAGTTTGCTCAGCACCGATGGTCATTATGCAAACTTGTGGCGGGCCCAGCAGAAAAAATCGATATCTTAAGACCCAATACACTTAATGGGTGTTCACTGGCAGCTTAGACCGTCAATTTCACCAAGCTGCATTTTTAGGTCTTTTTCAGATGATCTGAGTGTTGATGGATTGCCATCAAGAGTCGACACCGTGGAAATTACTTCACTAAGTTGTTTACACACAATATTGACAAGATTTTCATCCAGTTTAGCGATAAAGCCCTTACTTAACTGTTCGCTTGAAATGTCTTTTCTTGCCAGCAAAGCGGAACTTGCAGCTAATTTAAATTCGCCAAATAATGCCTGCGCCTGTGCCAATAAATCTTGCCTTTTTGCATCATCAGAGCTACTTAATGCAGCCTGTTCAACATTCAACTTTGTGACTTTTTCGCTGCTGCTATCGAGAGCTGAAAAAATTGGAATAAAGGCTAAAAAGCTGCAGTTAACCTCCATACCGACGCGATTTTCTGGCACCCTGCATAAATCTTGACCGGGCTTTGCATAATCGGTAGTCATTTCCAAACCAGACTGCCAAGCAGCCGTCGCCGCTATGCGATAGAAAGCGATTTTATTCTTTGGATTGTCTTCTTCATTGCCCCTAGCAAAAGTTTCATTAGCAAGATCTTTTAAGGCAACATTAATATTATCGAGCAAGGCTACGCTAGCCATAGAGCCTGCAGCTTGTTGAGCTTGCTCTTTTGCAAAGTAATGATTGGATAGCGCTTGGTTTGCTTCACTAATTTTTAAGGCATTGCAGCCACCAAGCGAAATTAAAACGATAAGCAGCAATAAGCGTTTACTATGGTGTTTCATTATTCTTGTCCCGTTAATAATTCAAGTACGAAGGCTTCAGTTAAGGGCGGAACGTCGATATCTGACATCAGCCGCATGAGTAAAATACGATAAATCGTCAAAAACTCCTTGCTACCAAATTCATTGTGCCTGTTTTGCATAAATTCATTGAGCTGCGCCATCAACGCTCTGATTGTCGACAGTTTTTGTTTGGCAACGGTAACTTTACCAGACGTAGCGCTTATTAATATAGTAATCGCTTCGCTCAACACCTCTCCAAATAAGACCGATTTAAAACCCTGAGATGCCTCAAAATCGGCTGCAGACTCAATCATCATTGTGATAAGTTGACCTGCCAGCACATCGTTTGGGTTCTGAGGGTCTAAATCAAACAAGCGCATAGGGTTTGTGGCAGCCTCTTTGGCAGCGACTTTGGCGATTTTTAACCAATTATCTGCGCTTAATAGCAATTTTTTATCCGCCAGCATGGCATGACTGATTGCAACAATTAGGCCTGAATACTTTCGCTCACCATTGCGCACAATCATAGAGGGAGACTTGCCTATGTGGGTAAAGATAATCTCACCGTACGCTAGCAACTGCGCCTCTGCAAAGACTGACTTTAAAGCACCTTCCTTGCCAACCGCTGGAATAAGGCTATCTATCATATTGCGCATCAGAGCGACGGCGGTTTGCTCCCAGGCTGAGTCATTGTCTGCAAATTTTGCAATATTTTTGCTTAAGGCCGACATAGACATTTTCGCCAAATCAACCCCTAACTGCTGATCAAATGGGTATTCAGCCTCACTAAGTAAGCTAGCCATGTCGGTAAACAAACCTTCGATAAGTTGGCTTTTGGCACTGCCGTCATTTTCAAAAAATAAGGCGGGTTGCCCAGCAACAAGATCCAAGCTGACTTTGTAAAGACTCAATAAGCCTTGCTTAGTAAACTGTTGCGTAATGCCGATATTTTTTGCGTTTATGAATAAAGCTTTAGTAACGGCGCCCAGCGCTTTGTCAGTCGCAAACGCTTTGCCTAAGAATGCACTTTGATGCTCAGCCATTGTATTTAACAAGGCGCTAGCCGCTTCTTCCATCAGTACCTTTTGTAGCATATCAAATTCAATGACATCAATGTCACTGCTCATTGGAAATGCTTCACTCAAGGGCGCAATTGTTGATTCGATAAGGGCAACTATATGTTCTTCATCAGCAATCCAATCGGCATGTTTTGAGATAGTTTCAAAGCCTGCTCGTAAAAACACACCGGTAAGTTGTTCTCGAATCGTATCTTTTGGCCCCAAATTGCCATCGTTTGGTAGCTTATCGGACAGGGTCTTTGCATAAGCTGAAATAAGTTTTGCGCCGTTACCACCGCCAATGATGCCAGTATTGTTACCAACATACTCCAAGGCGATATCTGAGCCAGCAATAGCTATTTTTGCAATTGCACTTAGTGGCTCATTACCGTTACTCCAAGTTTTAACTAAACTTGCCGCTGGCCCCGCGGTACTGGCCATAAACGTGGTGCCGCGCTCAGCCTCAAGCATAGTAGCTGCTATCATCAATGCATCAAGGGAGGCTTTATCCTTTTTAGGGCGAGATATTCCATCATCGGTGCTCAGCCAATACTTAGAATAGGGCGCGTTGTCACCCACAACGTATCCAATGTTTATATCTTTATTGAAAAAATTGTCGATTTGCGCGGGAATATTTAACTGGATTTGTTTCAGCTTTGGAAACAGAACGTCATCGCTGCGAGCAGATTCTTCAAAGGCATTTTTGCCCGTCTGCCCTAAGCGAATAAGTGAATTAATGGCAAAAATGGTGAGTTCTACAGACACGATGATATTGCTCCCTTATTACTTGACCGCCAATATGAGGCGCGCAAACGCAAACCATCGGCGAAATTAGCACAACACGTTTGTGTGCAATAAACGAAAGGTGAATCGCATAGAACAAGATGCAATTTTGAAGCGAGTGGGCTGAGCAAGAAAAGATTGGTATTACCTTTGAAGCGCGGCGCACCATTGATAATAGCGCCGAAGGGTAGTCTTGATTCAAGCCACTGCATAAAATGTCCTTTTTATTGCAACTTACTCGAATACACATCTAACGCGGATGCATAACTTCATCGAACTGGAATATCACTTTTTATTCATTACCCAACGACCATACAATGCTGATGTAAGCTGAGTCAATGCAATTATTGCGGGTTTTTATCTTTCGCAGGAAGCTGAAACAAAAAAAGGCGACTGATTTCAGTCGCCTTTTGAAACAATTTATAAAGCTAAAATTTACAGATACCGCTAGCTTTTAGTTTGCTTTAAATGGTCAGCAACTAAAAATGCCATCTCTAACACTTGATCGGCATTTAATCGAGGGTCGCACTGAGTTTTATAGGCTTGTGCTAAGTCATCATCACTAATTTGATATGCCCCACCGGTGCATTCGGTCACGTGCTGTCCGGTCATTTCTAAGTGAATACCACCAGCATGTGTCCCTTCGGCTGCATGTACATCAAAAAACTGCTTAATTTCTTTTAAAATGGCATCAAAATTACGCGTTTTAAATCCGCTAGATGCTTTAAACGTATTGCCGTGCATCGGATCTGAACTCCACACTACTTTACGGCCTTCTTGTTTCACTCTGCGTAGCAAGCGCGGTAGGTTTTCAGCCAAGTTATCGGCACCCATGCGCGTAATCAAGGTTAAACGCCCTGATTGGTTATCTGGATTAAGCGCGTCAATCAGCTCAATAAGCTCATCTTCTTGCATACTTGGCCCTACTTTTACACCAATAGGATTGTGAATACCTTTAAAAAACTCGACGTGTGCATGGTCGAGCTGACGGGTGCGCTCGCCTATCCAGAGCATGTGTGCAGAACAGTTATATGGCAGGTCGGTCAAGGTGTCGATACGAGTTAAAGACTGCTCATAGTTCAGCAGCAGTGCTTCGTGCGAGGTGTAGAGCGCCGTCTCATGCAGCGCTGCGGTGTTCGCGCTGTTTAAACCAATTACGTCCATAAAGCCCAGAGTATCTTGGATACGAGTGGCTAAGTCTTGATAGCGGTCTTTGAGTGGGTTGCTTTCTAAAAACGCCATGTTCCAGCGGTTTACTTGGTGTAAATCGGCCAAACCGCCCTGCGCGAATGCTCTTAACAGGTTTAATGTGGCTGCACTGCGATGATAAGCATCAAGCATGCGCGTTGGATTAGGCTCTCTGGCTTCAGAGGTAAACTCAAAGCTATTGATAATATCGCCACGATATGAAGGTAAGCTGACGCCGTTGATGGTTTCAAAGTCACCGGAGCGCGGTTTTGCATACTGGCCAGCCATTCTGGCAACCTTGGTGACTGGAGTTTGACCTGCAAAGGTCAACACCACTGCCATTTGTAATATTACCTTGAAAGTATCGCGTATTTTAGGTGCGTTAAACTCATCAAAAGACTCAGCACAATCGCCGCCCTGCAGCAAAAAACCATTGCCTTCGCATACATCGCCTAGCTGTTTAAAAAGTTGGCGCGTTTCGGCAGCAAACACTAAGGGTGGATAGCTGGCTATCTTTGCCTCAGCATCCTTAAGTGCACTTTGATCATTGTAGGTTGGTTGTTGCAGTATTGGCTTTTTGCGCCAGCTATCTATTGTCCATTGACTCACTTGTTTTCCTTACTCACCTTAGTTGTTAGCCAAGTGTTTGGGAATATCCACATACTTGGCCGAATTGAATGAATGCTAATTCAGAAACTTAGCAACGCGCAATAATAACATAATTGTTTTTTGATGATGTGCCTAATCGGGCATAATATATTGCATTTTTGTGGCTTGATCTTGCACCATTTTAAAGCGCTGTCCGTAAAGGCTTTGCATATTTTCAAGGGTCACTACTTGCTCGCGCGCTCCCGCTTGCACTACTTTACCCGCCTGAATTAAGCAGGCATGAGAACAATGCTGCATAGCTTGATTGATGTCATGATGGCTCATCACAACGGTGTTGCCGAGCTGCTGCAGCGCTTTTATCAGAGCAAGCGCATGCATTTGATGTCTAACGTCCATTTGCTGCAAGGGCTCATCGAGCAATACTAAGGCCTCGCCGTTCTTGATAGATGGCCACACTTGCATCAGATTTCGAGCAAGATGAACACGCTGCTTTTCGCCGCCAGAAAGAATATCGAATGACGAATCTAGTAGACTTGATATTTCTAGATGTTCTTCAACGAGCGCTGGAATGCCATTTATTTGCGTAAAAAAACTCAGCATTTCTTGTACGCTAATGCTGAATTCGGTTCGATACGACTGCGTAACTAAGCACCTACGAGCAGCTAATTGAGCTAAACTAACCTCAGACAGCAAACTATCTGCCAGTTTTATTGAGCCCGCATCTGGATTTTCCAAGGCTGCAGCAAGAGTGAGTAAGCTACTTTTCCCGGCACCATTTGACCCAAGCAGAGCCCACCATTGTCCGCATTCGATGTGTAGGTTGACATCAATTAAGCGCTTGCCCAAACAAACTGATTCAAATCTCAGCAAAAGGTATTTCCATCGGTAAATCGTACTGGTGCAGATAATGTTAGAAATATACCATTCAAGCAGATGGGCGCAAACAATGTGATGCTGAAAACTAAGCGTAAAATACAAAATAACGCCACGATGACTGAATGTTTTGCGTATGAAAGCAATGAGTTTGTAAGAAGTTTGAACCCGTCACTGAATATATGTCATTATTTGAGCATAGGCATCTAAAAAAATAAGAACACTATTTATGCAAAAGACAGATATCGGCATCTTATCAATCGACCAAGGCACTACCTCAAGTCGCGCTATCGTTTTTTTGAAAGACGGCACCAACATCGCCAGTGCACAGCAAGAGTTTACTCAATACTACCCAAACAATGGCTGGGTTGAGCACGATCCAGAAGAAATCTGGAGCACGACTTTATCGGTAAGCCAACAAGCTATTCAGATGGCCGCTGAAAAAGGCGTCAGTGTTGCCTGTATTGGTATTACAAATCAGCGTGAAACCACCTTGGTGTGGGATAAAACCACTGGCAAAGCGATTTATAATGCCATCGTGTGGCAAGATCGACGCACAGCTTCAGTCTGCGAGGGCTTAAAAGACCAGCTTGAGATGGTGCGCAGCAAAACAGGTCTTTTGCTGGATCCCTATTTTTCAGCCACAAAAATCAGTTGGATATTAGATGCAGTGCCCGGTGCGCGTCAACGAGCTGAAAAAGGTGAACTGGCCTTTGGTACAGTAGACTCATTTTTAGTCTGGCGACTAACTCAGGGCAAGTCTCATGTAACTGATGCCACCAATGCCTCACGCACTAACCTATACAACATCCATACGGGCAGTTGGGATCCAGAATTGTTAGCACTGTTTAAAGTGCCGATGCAAATGCTTCCTGAGGTTAAAAACTGCGCAGACAATTTTGGTGTGTGCTCAGCCGATTTACTCGGCGCTGAGATTCCCATCACTGGCATTGCAGGAGACCAACAGGCCGCGCTTTTTGGCCAATGTTGTTTTGCCGCTGGAGAGCTTAAGTCGACCTACGGCACCGGCTGTTTTGCGCTGTTAAATACCGGAACCAAAGCCGTTCACTCTGATCATAAACTACTAACTACCATTGGCTATCAACTCAATAACGAAACTACCTATGCCCTTGAAGGCGCGATCTTTACCGCTGGCGCAAACATTCAGTGGCTAAGAGATGGTATACGCGTGATAGAGCATGCAAAACAAACCAAAGCGTTGGCTGAAACCTTGTCTTATGATCACGGGGTATTTATGGTGCCGGGCTTTGCTGGTTTAGGCGCGCCGCATTGGGCCCCAAATGCTCGAGCCACTATATTTGGCATGACCCGCGATACCACCTCGGCTCACTTTGCTCGGGCAGGTCTAGAAGCTGTATGCTATCAAACGCACGACTTACTCAGCGCTATGCGCAACGATGGCATGTCATCAACAAATGTATGGGTAGACGGCGGCATGGTAGCTAACGATTGGTTGTGTCAATTTCTAGCAGACATTTTAGACGTTAATATTCAGCGGCCTAGCATCATGGAATCGACCGCTCTTGGTGCGGCCTACTTGGCAGGTTTACATATAGGTTTATACAAAGACTTAGCGGATATTGCCTCGCACAAGCATGTCGAAAAGCAATTTACACCCAACATCAATCAAGATATTCGCCAGAACCTATTAGTCAAATGGCAAAAAGCAGTAGATGCTACCCTTGCCTTTTCGAACTAAAAAACACCCAAACATATTAATGTTTGGGCATTTCAGAACCTATCTGGAATCAACTTTTTAGCGTAATTCTATCAACCCAGTTTATAATCATCGCACAGAGTATCAAAAAAGCACTAGGGATGAACGCCGCGACTTTATTGGTATTAATGAGGGCATTCAATGACCTGTCTCAGCCAATTTTTTTAAATGTCGATAACGTGGTCTCCCTCCCCTTGCTTCTCATTGTCTAGATTTCAGTACTAAAGCTTTGATTACTCCTTATATTAGAGGCATGCTCGACTCATATTCGCTGCACATTCAAGGAGAAAGAAAAAGCTCATAGCAATGATTGGATAATTTTATGAAAATTTAAAAATCTTACAAACTATGCTTAGATACAGCATACAAAAAACTATGCGATGGTAAATTAGGCTTGTGTCACAAATAGACACAATAGTTAAAAAATATTTTTGAAAAAATTAATATTATGGAGAATATTATGCAAGAAATAAGTATGAATGAAGCTAGTGATGTTAACGGCGGTGTACTCCCTATAGTAATTGGTGTTTTAGCGACCGACGCATTTGCCATCGGTTTTACTGTAGGTGCTATCACTGGATATGCAACTATGCACAGTTTATTTAAGATGAGATAAGGATGCCGAAATGAAAGAAATAGGAATGAATGAAATTGAACATGTTTCAGGCGGTGTTATACCGTTAGTAGCCGGAGCCGTTACCGTTGGTAAAGCACTTGGATATGGCTTTAGCATTGGTGTAGTGGCAGGTTCACTAGCCGCATTTTGGCGACTAAGATAACATAAACGCGGTTGATCTTTAGGATCAATCGCATCCTTTTTTATTGGAGCAAAAAAATGCGAAATAACGTTAATTACGATGTACTTATCTTAAGCTTGTGCGCGCTGTTTCTAATGATGTTTTCATTAGTGCTTTTTTTTCACTTTGAGGGTCCAGTTACCAGCCTCGCATTTGGATGTTTGAGTATTTATTTTGCCTTAGTTGCTTGGCGCAAAATAGCAAAAAGTAATAAGGTGCTTTTTAGTCTTTTAGGCATAATTGCGCTTGCGTTAGCCTTTGAAGTAGGGTTTTCAATGGCGTATCTGGTGGTGATTATTGTTATGTTTATTTGCATAACGCTCCCCCATCACTTTTTATCGCCACATAATAAATTGAGTGAGCATTCAGATTAAATGCGCCACCATCCAGATTTCAATTTTGACCGCTGTATTGATTAAGCTAGATTGCACACTTAAAAATAGCCGGCACTCAAACGCAATTATATAAATGAGTACTTATGCTGAGCGCCCTTTTACCATTACGTAAATAAACAACGGCGCTCCTATGCTCGCAGTAAGCATCGAAATAGGCAGGCTGATCTTGCTAAACTGCGCATTCACAATGGCACAAACGACCATTACTATAGCGCCTAAAATAGCTGCAATGGGCACAACTAGCTGATTATTATTGCCGTGCAAACGCCTAACAAAATGCGGAACCAATAGGCCTAAAAACGCAATCGAGCCCGCCACAGAAACGCTGACCCCAACCAACAGTGAGACTAACAGCAGTGCTTGAGTTTGAAACCTTTTTGTATTCACCCCTGCAAGAGTGGCGCATTGTTCTCCTAAATACAGCTGGTTAAGAGGCTTTAAACGGGTAAATAAGACAAGCAGGCTAACAATGACTATTGGCATACTGAAAGTTAAACTTTGCCAAGTTGTGTTGTTTAAACTGCCCATTAGCCAAAAGGTGAGGCTTTGTAATTGATTAGGACCCGCAACTAAAAACATCCAAGCAATAAGTGCACTACAAAGCGTCGAAATGGCTATCCCGGCTAAGATCACAGAGCTTACCGCCCCGCCCATCCACTTCGCCAACATAAAAATTAACAGACTACTGGCAAAAGCGCCGATAAAGCACAATATGGGTAAAGCATATGCGCTTGATGATAAGGCGTTAATGCCCAATACGGCCCCCGCAGAGGTTCCCGACAGCAAAATAAATGTTGCGGCCAGCAAAGATGCACCGCTGCTAATCCCAATGATCCCTGGGTCGGCCAAGGGGTTTCGTAAGAGCACCTGCAAACAGGCTGAAGCCCCGGCAATGGAGGTTCCAACCATAATTGCGGTGACTAACACGGGCAGCTTCAACTGCATTAATATATGGGATTCTAAGGGAGTGAATGAGAAAGCCGGCGGTATTAAATAAACAGCACTAAGAGTGAGTAAGGCTAAACAATAATAAGCAATAAGCCTGATGTTTTGGCGCAAGTTAGCGCGCCATTTTAAGCAGAAGACCTTCTGATGCTTCTTCAATAAGATCCAGCACCAGCTCAAAACCTTTTAAACCTGCGTAGTAAGGATCTGGGACTTCGTCAAATTCACTGTCGCAGTGAGATAAAAACAGACTTATTTTATGCTGATGTTCTTCAGGACATTTACGCTTTAAGGCCCTGACGTTGTCATGATCCATAGCTACAATCAAATCAAATTGCTCGTAGTCTTGGTCGCCAATTTTGCGGCATTTGAGGGTAGAAAGATCATAACCTCTAGAACTGGCAACCCCTTGAGAACGCTTATCCGGAGGAGTGCCATCGCGATAGCCGCTGGTTCCGGCTGAATCTATGGTAAGTTCTATACCGCTCTGAAGAGCCTTGTGTCTAAACACGCCCTCTGCGGTGGGGGAGCGGCAAATATTACCTAAGCAAACAAACAAAATCGAAGGTCTATTATTACTATCCACATTACGTCCTAGTACTGTTCTTTGCCGAAATTATATGCGATCGACCGCTAGGTTGCATCCGATTTATTGTGTTTAATTGCCTGCTCCGCTGCATCGTGTTCTTGTTCACGTTTTACCAGCAAAAACGTTAAAAACATTTTAGTCGGCAATGACATGATCATGCCCACCGCCACCAAACAGGCACTAATTACAATTCCTGTTACTCCCATATGCTCGATAGTCTCATTAAACATATGCGAATAGATGCCAAGTAATATCAAAGCGATACCGCAGAGCATGACAATTTTGAGAGTTCTGATAATGGTAGCATCTGACATTTCTTTACTTTTCATTTCATTCACTCCTAGGAGAGCGATGTTGGACATGCCAACAACGCTTTTGGCATACGGATGCATATGCGCATTAATTACATGCATTGCTTGATGCTTACAGCATAAGCTCATTTGTAAATACGCTTGTTGATATACATCATTAAACGATGTCATAAGCAAAGCCGATGGCATAAAAAGACCTGTAATGATGCGAATATACTGGTGATCTATAAATATAGACTTTGCCATCTAGAAGTGTGTATTTTTATCGAGGTAGGTTAAGCTTTCCGATTTGTCCGGCCATAGTAGAGTTTGATATTTCTTAATATAGTTTATTATTTTCCACGGGCAATGAAGCTTTAAGAATCTTTACTCAAATGGTCGAAAAGTGCCATGAGCCGACATATCAGCGTCTGATAATACTAACCTAAAATTGAAAGCGGCCATTTAAATTTTTGCATCGTGACTTTCCCCTCTCGAGGGCTTTGCAGCCGTTGAAGCAATTTAAGCGGTTAGTTGTAAAGGCCTCATCAAAAGTGATACAGTAAAACATCAATTTTAATGAGGTGGTATATGAGAACTACGGTTTCAATAGACGA
>NZ_JBGIYY010000021.1:0-80794 GCF_041380235.1 Glaciecola sp. SC05 | reverse complement strand
GTTCGAGTCCAGCTACCCCAGCCATTTATCTTAGTTTGCTCCCAACATGTCTCACCCAAAGTCAATAAAACAGTTGATCGCATCTGCCCTCACAATGTATCGTCTTGACGTAGCCCCATAATTAACACAAAAATTTTTCACTAATGTTGATGACATTATTGGGTTGCTGTATACCAAATAAGAATAAAATACAGGAGTAATAACCATGCAGGAATACGTTCAAAACTTCGATTTTAGTGAATATCTGCCGGCAGCACTTGCCTGGGCAACAAACATTCTACTTGCCGCGCTCATCTTAATCTTAGGTTTATGGATCAGCGGTAAAGCATATAAAGCGGTCTACGGAATCGGCAAAAAATATGAGCGACTAGACGACACCCTTTTTAGATTTTTCGGTAGCGTCGCTCGATATATTATTTTAGCCTTTGTATTGATTGCGGTGTTGAATCGATTTGGCGTAGAGACCACTTCTATTGTCGCATTGATTGGTGCGGCTGGTTTGGCTGTCGGTTTAGCGTTGCAAGGAGCGATGTCAAACCTAGCCGCTGGTGTAATGTTGCTAATATTTCGCCCATATAAAGTCGATGATTTTATTGATGCAGCCGGTCAATTTGGAAAAGTCACAGAAGTCGACCTATTTACCACGATTTTACAAACTTTTGATAACCAGAAAATAATCGTACCCAACAGTCAAATTTGGGGTCAGCAAATCACTAACCATTCGTTTCATGAAATTCGCGGGGTCGATATGACCTTTGGCGTGGCTTATAAAGAAAACACTGACGATGCACGTAAAGTAATCGATGAAGTATTAGCCGCTCACCCGCACATTTTAAAAACACCTGCTCCATTTGTGGAAGTAAGTGCCTTAAACAATAGTTCGGTAGATTTTATTGTTAGACCTTTTTGCAAAGGCGAACACTATTTTGATATTCTTTACTCAGTGCCTGAGCAAATGAAAAAGGCCTTAGATAAGGCAAATATCGAGATACCGTTCCCACACCGTAAAGTAATTGTGGTGAAAGAAGACTAAATTTATCATTAGTGTACTCACATTGACTAAACAATGGGGTCAGAGCGTAAGCTCGCAATACCGACCCCTTTTTATATAAAGCATTCATTAAATTTGAGTTTTCATCTTCACCAGACAATAATGCAAACTCTCAAAGTAGCTATTCAATTAAATCAACGTAATCCCATAAAAGGACTTAACATGGAATCCTCATTCCACAATGATGTTGAACATCAAAATTCTAACCCTCACTTTGAGGCTCTCTTAGAGCCACTGCTGCAGACTAGGCCTTGGGCTATGCTATGCGCGGTTCTAGGTTTATTTGTCAGCGGTCTAATGGTGATATTCGCTCTGGTTTTGATACTGGGAATGTCAGGGGCACTTTTGGCTGGCAGCATGTTCCAAGAGCCCTTTAGTGGCGGTATCGCAGTAGTGATGGGCATTGTATATTTAATTTTTGGGGTGGTATTTGCACTGCCGCCATATTGGCTTTATCGATTTGCAAAAAGCATTCGTATGGCAGATAAAACTAGAGAAACTAGCGATATTATCGATGCTCTTAAGTACCAGAAGTCATTCTGGAAATTCATTGGCATTTGCGTTTTAATCTATTTAGGATTTGTGATCATAAGCCTAGTTTTCGTCGCTATTGCGGCTTTTATTAGCGCCTAACTTCTGCATCGCGAACACTTGAACAATCACAATTTACAAGGGACCACTTTTGATCAATGAAGCAGTAGGATTCGTCAACAATATTTTATGGGGACAAGGTCAAGTATTAATCTATTTACTGCTTTTCGCAGGCCTGTGGTTTACTTTTAGACTCAAATTTATTCAGTTGCTTGATTTCAAACACATGTTCTCTTTGTTAAAAGGCAGTAACAAGAGTGATAAAGAAGGCATAAGTTCATTTCAAGCCCTCTGCACCAGCCTTTCGGCAAGAGTCGGCACTGGCAATTTAGCGGGTGTAGCGGTAGCTATCTCATTAGGCGGTGCAGGCGCTATTTTTTGGATGTGGGTGATCGCCATTTTAGGCATGGCAACCGGTTATGCTGAGTCAGTGCTTGGCCAAGCATATAAGATCAAAGATGCCGACGGACAATTTCGCGGCGGTCCTGCCTATTATATCAAGCAAGGCCTAAAGAACTCTTGGTTTGCGGTATTGTTTGCGCTGTGCCTATTTTTTGGTTACGGATTCGTATTCAGTGCGGTTCAGGCCAATACCATTACTGATGCCTTTAATAATAGTTACAATATCCCTACGCATTACACCGGTATGGCCATTGTTGTGGTTGCCGGCTTGATTGTTTTGGGCGGTCTTCGTGCCATTGCAAAATTTGCTGAGTGGGTAGTGCCCTTTATGGGCATTACTTATGTGTTGGTAGCCTTGGGTATCACGGTCGTAAATATTCAACTGTTGCCCGGCGTACTTTGGGACATCATTACGTCTGCATTTGGCTTACAGGAAGCTGGCGCAGGCGCGTTTGCTGCAGCAGTCAAAAATGGTATTCAGCGCGGCCTCTATTCAAATGAAGCCGGCTCAGGCAGCGTACCGCAAGCAGCGGCGAGTGCCAGCCCTCACCCTAACCACCCTGCTTCTCAAGGTTATATTCAAATGCTGGGGGTATTTTTAGACACCATGGTCTTGTGTACCGCAACCGCATTCATTATTTTGTTGGGTACCGATACCTCAATCGGGGAAATGGAAGGCATCAGACTGACGCAGAATGCTATGGAAAACCATTTAGGTGGCGTCGGTGCCGACTTTGTAGCTGCCGCTATCGGCTTTTTTGCCTTTACATCGGTAGTGGCCAACTATGCCTATGGTGAAGCTAATCTGCATATTTTTAAACTCGATAATAAACTTGGAAGAACGCTATTTACCTCTGGTTACTTAGCGATGATATTTTGGGGTGCTATGGCATCTTTACCCACGGTTTGGGCGATGGCCGATATGGCATTGGGACTAATGACCTTAGTCAATATTATTGCCATTATTTTGTTAACCCCAACCATTGTTGCGATCACGAAAGATTACCGCGAGCAACGCAAATCGGGACAAGTAATAAGCTTTAATGCTAAAGATTGCAAGCTACAGGGCGAGCTTGAGGAACGCGAGATTTGGATAGGAAAGCCCTAATTCAATAAATAGTCACTACGTTAAAATTGGTAGTGCCACTTTCGCTTCAAAAGACATACATAAAAATTTGAATAATAATCATGATGGCCACTAATGGCAAAATGATCCGAGATAATTTAGAGGATGTTTCGCTAGACACTCTCAAACCCGATTTTTCTACCAGTGGGATAATAATAAACAAGGCTAAAAACAACACTCCAAGTATCACTAAAACATTCATACTAACCTCATTAGGTTTTACCTAAAGCGTGATAACACACTCAATAAATTCAAACAATCTTGGGCATTAGATACCCATAGCATACTTTAGTGCCATATTTTTTAATGGCCCGGCTCTTTGAGCCATACCCAGCGCAAAATTTCGCAGTAATTTAATACCTTGGATATCGTTACTAAAACTTGCGTAAAGTGCATCCATAGTCGACATCATCAACAGATTCTGAAGTTTTCGCTGCTTCTGATACACAGCCAGCGTTGTAGAGAGATCATCTAAACCATGTTCTTTTATCGCATTGATGAGCGCAGAGACATCCTTAAAGCCTAGATTTACCCCCTGTCCTGCCAGCGGATTGATGGTATGAGCTGCATCGCCGACCAATACGGCTTTATTTTGCCAATACTGATTAGCATGCATGCGGCGTAAACCAAAACCTGCTTTGTCGCACACTTCAAAATTGCCAAGCCGCGCTGGAAATTTTTTTATTACTGCTTTTTGTAAATCATCGTTATCCATCGCTTGAATCAGTGCCGACTTCTCAGCACTGGCATACCAAACCAAACTGGCATAATTATCATGCATCGGCAGCAACGCCAGCGGACCTGTAGGAGTAAATTGCTGCCATGTTTCATCCGCTATTTCTTCATGCAGACGAATAAGTATTAGATTTGCGCGCTGGCGATAGTCCCAGCCTGTTTGGCCTATGCCAGCGCTCAACCGAACCTGAGAGTTAGCGCCGTCAGCCCCGACGATTAATTTAGCTTGAATGTACTCACAATTAGCTAGCTCGAGGGTTCCGCTCGCTGTATCTATTTGCTTTGCCTTGGTATTGAATACAACAACACTGTCGTTATGATGCTGTTTAATACTTTGTAAGAGCGCCAGTTGAATAATACGGTTTTCAGCGAAGATACCTAGTTGCTTTTCATTTATATCATGGGCTGAAAAAGTCGTTTTGGCGAGTTCGTCTTCCCATACCGATAGTGTGTCGTATACCCGATAGCGCATGACTTCAATAGCATCATAGGCGTTTAGGTCGGTAAGCAGATTGATACTATGTCGATTTAAGGCGGATACCCGAAGATCGGGAGATTGAGATGCTTCAAAGGGCGCTGGCAAATAAGATTCAACAACAGCCACCCGCAAACCTAATTGCGCAAATGCACATGCGCAAGCAGCGCCGACCATACCAGCTCCGATGATACAAATGTCAAATTGTTGATACTGGGTTGACATGCTGCGTTTCCTTTGGCCACAAGTGACGACATTTACACACACTAGAGTCTACTAGTATGCCATAAATAAGATCAAATGCTCGTGTAAGTCATTGATCTATTACAATGTATTTTCGAACAAAGCGACAATCCCTTATGGCTAGCATATTCCCTTAAAAAGCGGTAAAATTGCGGACTATTTTTAACGCAATAACGCTGGTTAGATTGTTTGTCTTAACGATATGTCCGCCGCCGTTTTAAAATGTTGTAGCATTGAATTATATGAGTAAAAAGCTGTTTATCAAAACTTGGGGTTGCCAAATGAACGAGTATGACTCGGAAAAAATGGCTGACCTACTTGACGCAACCCATGGATACACTGTCGCCAGCGACGCCGAAGACGCTGACGTGATATTACTAAACACCTGCTCTATTCGCGAAAAAGCCCAAGAAAAGGTTTTTCATCAGCTTGGCCGCTGGAAAAACCTAAAAAAATCCAAGCCTGAATTGATCATTGGTGTTGGCGGTTGCGTGGCCTCTCAAGAAGGCGCTGAGATTCGTAAACGCGCTCCTTATGTAGATATCGTATTTGGCCCACAAACTCTGCACCGTTTGCCTGAAATGATTCAGCAAATTAAAGGCGGTGACAAATCGGTTGTTGATGTTAGCTTTCCTGAAATAGAAAAATTCGATCGCCTGCCGGAACCTCGTGCTGACGGGCCAAATGCCTTTGTATCGATTATGGAAGGCTGCTCCAAGTACTGTAGTTTTTGCGTAGTGCCTTACACCCGCGGTGAAGAAGTTAGTCGTCCGGTGGACGATGTGCTTTTAGAAGTAGCTCAGCTAGCCTCCCAAGGTGTCCGTGAAGTTAACTTATTGGGTCAAAACGTTAACGCCTTTAGAGGCGAGCATCATGATGGCAGCATCTGCCGCTTTGCTGAACTGCTTGAACTGGTTGCAAGCATAGACGGCATCGATCGTATTCGCTACACCACCTCTCACCCAGTTGAATTTACCGATGACATTATCGAAGCCTATAAAAATATTCCTGAGTTGGTCGATCATCTGCATCTTCCGGTGCAGAGTGGTTCTGACCGAATCTTAAATATGATGAAACGCGGACATACCGCGATTGAATATAAGAGCATCATTCGTAAACTCAAAAAAGTGCGCCCGAACCTGTGTATGAGTTCCGATTTTATTATCGGTTTTCCAGGCGAGAGCCAAGAAGATTTTGAAGCCACGATGGATTTAATTAACCACGTGGGATACGACATGAGCTTCAGTTTTATCTATAGCGCTCGCCCTGGTACTCCTGCCGCTGATATAGTTGATGACGTAACAGAAGAAACAAAAAAAGGGCGACTGCACATACTCCAGCAGCGGATCAACCAAAATGCCCAGCAAATTGCTCGCAATATGGTGGGTACAGTACAGCGTGTTCTAGTTGAAGGCACCTCTAAAAAAGATGCCGATGAATTAACAGGCCGCACCGAAAATAACCGTGTAGTCAATTTTAAAGGTAGCGCAGACATGATTGGAGAATTTGTGGATATTGAAATCAGTAAGGTGTTCTCCAATTCCCTGCGCGGTGATGTAATTACTCGCGAGTCTGAAATGGGGCTTAGAGTAGCGGTATCACCCCACTCTATATTAGCGAAACAACCGCAGCCTGATACTCACGGCGTGATTCAATTCACCGCGGTATAACGTTATTTTCATTTATGTAATAGGAAACCAATATTGAGTAATCTCGTCAGTAACAAAATAGTGTTAGAGCCGCAAGATAGTAAAAGATTGGTCAGCCTATGCGGCCCGTTTGACGATAATATCAAACAAATTGAGCGTCGCTTGGGTGTAGAGATTTCGTATCGTAACAACCAGTTTAGTGTGATGGGAGACCCGCAGCAAGCAAACGGCGCCAGCGAGTTACTAAAGCTTTTATATATCGAAACCCAACCTGTAAAAGGCAGTGTTCCGATTCTAGAGCCGAATCAAGTCCACCTAGCCATACAAGAAGCTCAGTGTTTAGAGAGAGCGGAAGCGGGTGATTACGGCAAAGAAGTTCACATTAAAACGAAGCGGGGAGTGATTAAACCCCGTAATCCTAATCAGTCAAAATATGTCGCAAACGTCGTCACTCATGATATTACATTTGGTGTGGGTCCTGCGGGCACGGGTAAAACATACCTTGCAGTTGCCTGTGCAGTAGATGCGCTAGAGCGACAAGAAGTCAGACGTATTTTACTAACTCGTCCAGCGGTAGAGGCAGGTGAAAAACTTGGATTTTTACCGGGTGATTTGTCGCAGAAAGTCGACCCTTATTTGCGCCCACTGTATGATGCGCTTTTTGAAATGCTAGGCTTTGAAAAAGTTGAAAAACTGATCGAACGAAATGTCATCGAAGTCGCACCATTGGCCTACATGCGCGGACGGACTCTCAATGACGCATTTATTATTTTGGATGAATCTCAAAATACTACATCCGAACAAATGAAAATGTTTTTGACCCGCATTGGATTTAACTCTAGAGCCGTTATCACAGGCGATATTACTCAAGTTGACTTGCCCCGTGGAGTTCGTTCAGGGCTTCGCCATGCGATAGATGTACTCGGCGAAGTAAATGATATTTCGTTCAATTTTTTCACTGCTACCGATGTTGTTAGACATCCGGTTGTCGCACGCATCGTGCAAGCTTACGAGGACTTTGAGTCTAAGCAAGAGCGGATAAAGCAAGCCGAAAGAGCAGCAAAAGAGCAGAGTAAGTCTGTGGACAGTGAATCAAAGCCAAAGGGTGACGATAAACACCCGTGAATAACTTACGTGTTGACTTACACTTCGATGTGGCTGACGACTTAACAGACACATTGCTCGACACTATACCCTCACAAGAGCAAGTCGAAGATTGGCTGAAAGTTACCTTAGATCAGATTAAATACAGCAAACCCATTGAATTAAGCATTCGCTCAGTCAGTATCGAAGAGTCCAATCAACTGAATCTAACTTACCGAAATAAAGACAGTGCGACCAACGTGCTGTCGTTTCCTGCTGATATTCCTGAATTTGTTGAATCCAATCATATAGGTGATATCGCAATTTGTGCACAAGTTTTGTGTGACGAAGCAAAGGCTCAAAACAAGGCAATTGAAAATCATTGGGCACATTTGTGTGTGCACGGCCTCTTGCATTTGCTAGGCTACGACCATATTACAGAACAAGACGCAGCTGAAATGGAAGCGATTGAAATTGCAACTTTATCAGCATTAAGTATTGACGATCCCTATCAGGTTCGATAAATATAAATATTACACTACCAAAAATTGACAGGAAAATGAGCGAAGACAATCCCCCATCTACCAACGGTTCATCAAATAGAAGCTGGTTAGCGAATCTAATGCACACTTTTAAAGGTGAACCGAAAAACAGAGAAGAGCTTTCTGAGGTCATTTCTGATGCCCAGCAGCGAGAGCTTATAGACCCGCAAACAAAAGAAATGATTGAAGGCGTCATGGGGGTCAGCGAGATGCGCGTGCGTGACATTATGATCCCCCGAGCGCAAATGATCACCATCGATATTCAGCAAAGCGTAGATGAATTTTTACCATTAATGCTTGAATCTGCCCACAGCCGCTTTCCTGTGATTAGTGAAGATAAAGATCATATCGAGGGAGTCCTGCTAGCAAAAGACCTTTTGGCATATGCCTTTAACGATGAAAAAACCTTTTCACTTCGAGAGAACTTGCGCGAAGCGATCATCGTGCCAGAAAGTAAGCGTGTCGACGTATTGTTAAAAGAATTTAGAATGCAGCGCTATCATATGGCTATTGTAGTGGATGAGTATGGTGGCGTTTCAGGTTTGGTCACTATTGAAGATATCCTTGAATTAATAGTGGGTGAAATCGAAGATGAGTTTGACGACGATGTGAATGAAAACGACAACATTCGACCACTCAATAAATGCACCTATTCAGTAAAAGCACTTACGCCTGTCGACGATTTCAATAAGTTCTTTGAAACCAAGTACAATGAAGATGAATCGGATACCATCGGTGGTGTGGTACTGCGCGCCTTTGGTCATATGCCAAACACAGGCGAGAAGGTCATGATCGATAACATTTCATTTGAAGTCACCAATTCTGACAAACGTAAATTGGTCCAATTAAAAGTGTACTTACCCGATTTGGAGAACTAGCGCTGAACTCGCTACTGCTGCATTTATGCAGCCTCGTTTTGGGTGCACTGCTGACCTTCGCCTATGCCCCGTTTGACCTGTGGTGGTTGCCATTTTTGGTATTACCGATATGGCTATGGATAAGCCACCAATTCGTCGAACGACCATTTTTAAATGCTTGGTTTTTCGGCTTAGGATTCTTTGGCGCTGGCATTTCATGGGTACATGTGAGTATTGCCACTTTTGGTGGCGTCCCCTTAATCGTTTCTATATTGCTCATGCTGTTATTGTGCGGCTATTTGGCCTTATTTCCGGCAATCTTTAGCTACCTACTCAAGCGTTATTTTAATGTTTTGCTCTGGCCTTTGGCAGCGCCCTTCATTTGGATGTCCACCGAATGGTTAAGAGCGCATTTTCTGACAGGCTTTCCATGGCTGTCTATCGGCTATACGCAAACAAGCAGTCCTTTCAAAGCTTTTTACCCCCTTATCGGAGAAGTGGGATTATCGGTAGTAATGATATTGCTTGCAGCTGTGCTTACTGTCGCAATGGTTAAGCGCAGTCTAGCAAGCATCTTAAGCGCAGCAACTGTATATTCAGTCGCTGCGGTATCGGTTTTCATCTTATCTGAACAAGCATGGGTCACTCCCTCAGGGCAAAGCAAAACCGCAGCATTGGTTCAGGGCAATATCGAACAGTCTATTCGCTGGCGGCCCGAGCAAGACAAGCCGACCATGCAAAAATATATTGAGCTTACCGAGGCACATTGGCAACATGACATAATTATTTGGCCGGAGGCAGCAGTGCCGCGACTCGAAGTTCTTGCCATCGATTATTTACAACAGTTAGATCTAATGGCGAGTAAACACAACAGTGCGCTAATCACAGGAATTGTTGATGTAAATTTGGAAAGCGGAGAAGCCTATAACAAGCTCATCGCACTTGGCCTAAATACACCGACTGAAAACACCCAGCCCTATCAATATCCCAATCAAAATAAATTCGCCAAGCACCACCTTTTGCCAATTGGCGAATTTGTTCCCTTTGAAGCCCTGCTAAGACCCCTTGCACCCATTTTCGATTTACCCATGTCATCGTTTAGCCGGGGCGGCTATGTGCAAGATAACCTCGAAGCAAAAGGCTTGCAGTTAAGCCCTGCTATTTGCTTTGAAATAGCATTTCCGAAACAAATTGCTGCAAATATTACGGAGCAAACCGACGCCATTATTACAGTAAGCAACGATGCATGGTTCGGCGATTCCCATGGCCCACATCAGCATTTACAAATCGCCAGAGTCAGAGCGATGGAGTTTGGTTTACCTGTTTTAAGAGCAACGAACACCGGAGTAACTGCGGCATTTGATCATGAGGGTGAAGTCTTGGGCGCTCTGCCGCAGTTTCAGGCCGCTGTGTTAAGTGTTGAGTTTGAGTTAGTTGACGGCACCACTCCCTATTTTAGGCTTGGCAATTTGCCTATCATTATTTTATGCTGTTTAGGAATTGCTTTTGCCCTTAGATTTAGAGGTAACGCAAAACTTGCTTAGAATTTAGTTTTAGGCGCGTGTACCTCGTAAACGTAATGCAATAAAGCAAAAACAATAATAAAAGAGAATTCTATTTTGCAAATCCTCAATATCATCAATATGTCCAACCTCAAAGGCGATATTTTAGGTGGTGTTACCGCTGCCATCGTCTCTCTACCATTAGCGCTCGCATTTGGTGTAGCCTCTGGAGCAGGTGCGGAAGCAGGGCTCTATGGCGCCATTATCATCGGATTTTTTGCGGCTATGTTTGGCGGTACGCCAACGCTTATTTCTGAGCCTACAGGTCCAATGACCGTGATCATGGCGGCGGTTGTCACAACAATGGTAGCCAAGTATCCAGAAAATGGACTAGCCATGGCGTTTACGGTAGTGATGATAGCGGGTGTCACGCAAATTATATTTGGATTACTAAGATTAGGTAAATACATTACCTTGATGCCCTATTCGGTTATTAGCGGATTTATGTCGGGTATTGGCTGCATACTCATCATTATGCAGATAGCACCGGCTCTTGGCTCCTCAGCACCCGCGGGCGGCGTTACAGGGGCACTGATGGCGTTTCCAGAAGTATTTGCCAATATAAGTTGGCTGGAAGCAGGCATGGCTATAGCTACACTTGGCCTGATATTTTTTACTCCTCGCAAAATTAAACATTGGGTACCACCTCAACTCATTGCACTTTTGCTAATTTCACTGATAAGTGTGTGGGTGTTTGGGCAGTCCGATATCAGCAGAATTGGTGAAATAAATATCAGCTTACCAAGCATGGTCATGCCTACATTTACTGCAGATCAATTACAAACCATGGTATTAGACGGCATTGTTCTTGGTGTATTGGGCTGCATCGATTCCATGCTGACCTCTGTTATTTCAGATAACCTTACGCGCAGCGAACATAAATCAGACAAAGAGCTCATCGGTCAAGGTATGGGTAACTTAGCATCAGGTTTATTTGGCGGGCTGCCAGGAGCCGGAGCAACCATGGGAACCGTGGTAAATATTCAGACCGGTGCAAAAACTGCCCTTTCCGGCCTAGTGAGAGTTGGTGTGTTAGTGGTCGCCGTGTTTGGCGCTTCGTCCTTAATATCGCTTATTCCCATCGCTGTGCTTGCGGGTATAGCAATCAAAGTAGGCATTGATATCCTTGATTGGAGTTTTATTAAACGAGCACACCGAGTATCCAAGCAAACGAGCGTCATCATGTACGGCGTTTTGTTATTGACGGTATTTGTGGACCTTGTGGTAGCAGTTGGTATTGGAGTATTTATTGCTAATATCATTACCATCGAAAAGCTCTCGGCCTCTCAAGAAAAAAATATAAAAGCCATAAGTGACGTTGACGGCAGGCTCCCCCTTAATGCACAACAGCGTAAACTGCTGAATCAAGCAAACGGCGAAATACTATACTTTTACCTCAGCGGCACTATGATATTTGGAGTGTCCAAAGCGCTGTCAAGAGAGCTCAGTTCACTCGGAGAGCACGCCGTAGTGATCATTGACTTAAGCGATGTCTCGTTTTTAGACGATACCATCGCCCTGACCATTGAAAACTTAGTAAAAGATGCACAATCTCTCGATAAACATATTTTGATGTTGGTAAATAAAGAAGCGTCTAAAAACAAGCTAATGCGCATGGGCTTACAAGACCTGCTTAATGATGCGGACTTTGTACAAAACCGAACGCAAGCCTTAGAGTTAGCTAATCAGCGCCTAAGAGCTGATCAGGCCTTTGCTGCAGACATTTAAATAAAGGTGTCAATAATAAGCTGTTGCGTAACAAGGCAGTCAGGCGCTTGGTCGCAACATTTTTTGCGTACCAGCACCTTGCCGGGTGCTGATACTAATTTTTCTTGCGTTACGCTCTACTTGTAAATTTACCTTCAGCGGTATTGACCTTAATTTTTTCACCCGTAGAAATATATTCAGGCACCTGCACAGTAAGTCCAGTCGACAGAACTGCAGGTTTGGTGCGAGAGGTAGCCGACGCGCCTTTTATGGAAGGGTCTGTTTCTGTTATAACAAGGTCAACAGATGCTGGCAGTTCGACTCCCACCGGTTTATCGTCAACTAAGAGTACCTGCAAACCTGTGGTCTCTTCAGTGATAAACATAAGCTCATCGGCAATTGTTTCTTTATCTAAGGAATAAGGCGTGTAGTCTTCATTGTCCATAAACACATATTCTTGGCCGTCCACATATGAAAACATGACTTTCTTTTTACTAAAATCTGCCGTGTTTATCATTTCATCGGCTTTAAAACTTTCATCAGCTTTTGCACCAGTGGCAACATCGTATAAACGCATCCTATAAAGACTCGCTCCCGCTCGACCGCTCGGTGTTAGCTTCGCAATATCTTTTACAAAGTAAACGTTTCCGTTGAGTTCAATTGCGGCATTTTTCTTGATTTCACTGGCTTTTGGCATCTTGCTTCTCGTCTATTAATTTACGAAAGATAAGTGTAACAACACTATCTGTATATACATTAAGCATAGCTGGCTTATTACGGTTTCAGCTAAATACATAATGCACAATAGTATCTTACTTTTAGTTGAGATGTCTGCTATTGAAAGTAGCTAAATGTAATATTAGCTTATCTTTGACCTGGATGTTTATTGACGAACTACAATCGCCTAAAAAGCGCGCTATTAGCGTTTAAACAATAAACTGCTGGTAATTTGTGCAATCTCGTCCTAACCTTTAGACTAAAGTTCATTGTAGTTATGAAGTATGAATGTGTCGCAAAGCTTAGCGTTTGAGCAATCGCTACTGAAATTTAAAGAGCAACTTACTCGTAATCTGCTTTTAGGGTTTGTATGTGTGTGCATGTTTGCATTGCCAATCTCACTCTTGCGCTGGTTTACTATTGGCTATCAATTTGTGTTCGTGCACCATGTTGTGATCACTTTGATTGTTTGCGCCTGTTATTTTATTAAATACCAACGAGGCTACAAGGTCAATTTATTCATTATTGTGACGCTGTTAACCTCAATGGTGATATCCGGCACGATGGCCTTTGGTTTGCAAACGGGTACAGCGGCATTTTCAGCCTTTTGTGCACTGATCGTAGCAATTGGCTGGGGTTCAAGAGCCGCTATTGCCTATGCGATTTGCTGGTTCATATTCTTCTCGACCATTGGATATTTATTCGTAAATGGATATATCCAATATTCAATCAGTCCTAACGCCTATGCAAGCACTTTTGGTGCGTGGGCAATCGTGGCGGTTGGAACAAGTATGGTAAGCATTTTCACATTGATAAGCGCCCGTCAGTGTTATCGATATTTTAGCGAGCTTATTAGCGAGATCGAGCAACAAAAGCAAGACATAGAAAGATTAGCGAACATCGACAGCTTAACCGGATATAGTTGCCATAGACTGTCAATGCCCCATCTAGAACACGCAATCAGCCTTGCTGACCGAGACCATACTAAAGTTGCCGTCGTATTCATCGACTTAGACAATTTCAAACAGATCAATGATCAGCACGGCCACTCAGTTGGCGATAGGGTACTCACTGAAGTTACCGCAAGAATGCGCTCCGTATTGAGAGAAATTGATATTCCATGTCGAGTTGGTGGTGATGAATTTTTATTTATCCTTCCTAGCATTCATTCAAAACAAGAGTTAAGCCCTATATTAGAGCGCATTGAAGGAGTTTGGCGCAATGCTATTGATATTGGGAGCACTACCCTGACTGTATCAGGCAGCATCGGGATTGCGCTGTATCCAGACGATGGCAGCAGTGCTGATGAACTGCGCACAAAGTCAGATTTAGCCATGTATCAATCAAAAAACAATACAGAGAAATAGTTAACTAAAGCAAGTCGCTTGATCATTTTTAAGCAACAGTTTTACGATGGATAGACGGTAAAAACAAAGCCAAAATAGCCCCAATTAGCGCGGCAACAGCAGCTAAGTAGAATGCATTCTGCCCTCCTGCCCCATCAAACCAAATCGCACCTGTGGCATATACACCAAGCGCACCACCAACGCCATACACGCCTGCGATATAAATTGCTTGACCTCGATTTTGTTGATCAGCAGCAAAATGCAGATGTAAAAACTGTATAGAAGCACTGTGATAAATCCCGAAGCTAAAAGCATGCAGGAGTTGACTAAAAACTAGCACCGACGGCAAATCGGTATACGCTGCAGTTAGAGACCATCGTAACACTGCAGACAGCATGCTAAATACTAATAATTGCTTAATACTAAAGCGCCGAAAAAGCCTACCGGCAATTAAAAATACACCAATCTCTGCAAAACTACCTAGTCCAACTAATAAGCCTACTGTATAGCCCTGATAACCATAGTCATCTAAATACAAGGCAAAAAATCCATAGTACGGGCCGAAGCTGACTTGCAGCATCACACCCGCCAAAAAGAACAATACAAAGCGATATGTGAAGACTTTCCCAAAAATAGAGCCTTGATTACCCAGTTTGGAGGCTTGATGACGCGGCTGCTTTAATATCATCGTTGATGCCGCCAAACCTAAGGATATTAAAAGACCAATCAGTAGGTAGGATTCGGCGCCAAAACGCGCTATCAATTCACTTGCAATTACCGCAGCCACTATAAAACCAAGGCTACCCCAAAGTCGGATCCGAGCATAAATTTTGGGGCTTCGTCGAATAGAAGTTAAGGTCATAACCTCTAGTTGAGGCAAAATAGCGGTCCAAAACAAACTAAACAAAGCCAAGAACGTTAGCATGAACCAATAGCTATCGAACCAAAATAAAAAAACAAAGGACAGTAGCGAAAGCCCAGCGCCCAGACGAATGATTGGCAACTGTTTTCCAGTTCGGTCAGACAACATAGCCCAAAGTGTCGGCCCAATTACTTTAGTTGCCGTAACTACCGCTATTATTTCGCCGATTTCTAGCGACGATAAGCCTCGGTTATCAAGAAATACTGCCAAAAAGGGCGACATTAGACCGATAACGGCAAAATACCAGAAGTAGTTGGTTGATAGCCGCGCTAAGAGGGAAGAAAACAATGCTTAAGCGTCCATAAAATGGAGGATAGCGCCCATGAAAACACTCCTGCTAATCGTTTTTCTATAGATTTACTGCTGAGTTATCATCGCCAGCTCGTTAAATATCCAGCTAGCGGGGAGAATGATGCATACGCTAGCCGCTATCAAATAGCGCGTGCGTTCAACAACCAACGATGTTAACCCACGCACTACAAAAACGCATTCCGGTCGACGTTATTTATAAAGGACTTCTGTAATTTCAACTTCTACGATACCAGCGGGGGTTTGAATAGTTGCAATATCGTCAACTTCTTTGCCTATCATGCCCCTTGCGAAGGGTGAATTAACGGAAATCAAGTTCTTTTTAATATCCGCTTCGTCATCACCGACGATACGGTAAGTGGTTTCTTCGTCCGTTTTGGTATTTAAGATTGTTACCGTCGCACCAAACACTACTTTGCCATTGTTGGTGAGTTTCGTAACATCAATGATTTGTGCGTTGGATAATTTTCCTTCAATATCTTGAATTCGTCCTTCACAAAAGCTTTGCTGTTCTCTAGCAGCATGATACTCAGCGTTCTCTTTTAGATCGCCATGCTCTCTAGCCTCAGCTATTGATTTAATGATTCTTGGCCGATCAACTGATTTTAATTGGTCTAATTCATCGCGGAGCTTTTTCGCGCCATCAGCAGTCATAGGATAGCTAGTCATCGTTTTTCTCTTTTAATATGGTTAGATTTTCGGCTTTGCGCCAATAAAACAAAAACGAATGCAGATGCATTCGTTTTTCATTCATTACTTTTAGTACGCTACTGACCTAAGTATAGTGCAAAGTTACCAATCAATCACCCCAGATTTAGCCAGTAATTTTCTTATGCAGTTCTTGCACGGAAATAACATTTACTTTCGCGTCTGAAGCACTTGCCTTCATTGTTGCAAAAGCGGCATTTAAGGTAGTGGTATATGCGGCTTTATTAAGCAAAGCTTCGCGACGAATATACACCGAATCAGTAATCGCCTGGCGACCTTCGGTGGTATTGACTACGTAGCAATATTCACCATTTTTAATCGCATCAACAATATTTGGACGACCTTCGCTTAACTTATTTACTACTGTGCAGTCTATACCCGCTTTCCGAATCGTCTTTGCTGTGCCGCTGGTTGCCTCAATGGTAAAGCCTTTTGATATCATATCCTTAACTAACTCAATTACGCGGACTTTGTCATTATTGCGCACCGAGAGCAGCACTTTTCCAGCAATAGGCAAAGGCGCAGAAGCACCTAGGTTAGCTTTGGCGTAAGCTTCTTCGAAATCAACCCCAACTCCCATGACTTCGCCGGTTGAGCGCATCTCTGGTCCAAGCAGCGGATCAACGCCTTGGAACTTCGCAAAAGGCAACACCACTTCTTTTACCGAATAAAACGGCGGGATAATTTCTTTTTCTACGCCCTGCTCTTTCAAGCTTTTACCGGCCATCACTCGAGCCGCTATTTTCGCAAGCGGCATGCCCGTTGCTTTAGATACAAACGGCACTGTTCTGGCTGCTCGCGGATTGACCTCGATAAGGTAAACCTCGTTATCTTTGATGGCGAACTGAGTATTCATGAGCCCGCGGACTTCAAGCTCTAATGCCATTTGTGTGACTTGCTCGCGCATTACATCTTGGATCTCTTTAGACAACGAATACGGCGGCAAGCTGCATGCAGAATCCCCTGAATGCACCCCGGCCTGTTCGATATGCTCCATAATGCCGCCAATAAGCACCTGTTCACCGTCACAAATCGCGTCGATATCGACTTCTATGGCGTCATCTAAAAAACGATCCAACAATACAGGGCTATCATTTGACACTTTAACCGCTTCGTTCAAATAACGTTGTAAATCTTTTATGTCGTAAACAATTTCCATTGCCCGCCCGCCCAACACATATGAAGGACGCACCACCAACGGAAAACCGATTTCTTCGGCACAAACCAAAGCTTCTTCGATATTTCTCACCGTCGCGTTGGCGGGTTGTTTCAAACCCAGCTTATTCACCATTTGCTGGAAACGCTGACGATCTTCGGCTCGGTCAATCGCGTCAGGCGACGTGCCAATAATGTTCACGCCGTTAGCTTTCAAGGCTCTGGCGAGTTTTAGGGGGGTTTGTCCACCATATTGCACGATTACGCCCTTAGGCTTCTCTATCCGCACGATTTCGAGCACATCCTCAAGGGTAACCGATTCAAAATAAAGACGGTCTGAGGTATCGTAGTCGGTCGAGACTGTTTCAGGGTTACAGTTGACCATAATCGTTTCGTAGCCGTCTTCGCGCATGGCAAGTGCGGCATGTACGCAGCAATAATCAAATTCAATACCCTGACCAATCCTGTTTGGACCGCCTCCCAAGACCATGATTTTTTTTCGGTCAGTTGGATTGGCTTCACATTCTTCGTCGTAGGTTGAATACATGTAGGCAGTAGACGTTGCGAACTCGGCAGCACAAGTATCAACACGTTTATAAACAGGTAAAATATCCATCTTTGTGCGCATATTGCGTACATCGCTTTCAGCTACCTGAGTGAGCTCTGCAATTCGTAAATCTGCAAAACCTTTACGTTTTAGTGTACGCATCATGTCTGCATTTATGCCTTTCAATCCGATACGTTTTATCTGTTTTTCAGTATTTATTAAATCTTCAATTTGCACTAAATACCAACGATCTATATTGGTAAGCGTAAATACTTCATCTACCGTCATGCCCATTCTAAATGCATCACCAATGTACCAAATACGCTGAGCACCTGGTTCACGCAGTTCATAAATGAGGATATTTTTCGATTCTGGGTCATCTAAATCGAGAATCGGGTCGAGACCAGACACACCCACTTCTAATCCGCGCAGTGCTTTTTGCAATGACTCTTGTTGATTACGACCAATCGCCATCACCTCGCCTACCGATTTCATTTGCGTGGTTAAACGGTCGTTAGCGCCGGCGAATTTTTCGAAGTTGAAGCGCGGAATTTTGGTTACTACATAGTCGATAGAGGGTTCAAATGATGCAGGTGTAAGACCACCGGTAATATCGTTAGCCAGTTCATCGAGAGTGAAACCCACTGCAAGCTTAGCTGCAATTTTCGCAATCGGGAACCCGGTTGCTTTTGACGCTAATGCAGACGATCTGGAAACCCTCGGGTTCATCTCAATGATAACCATTCGCCCGGTTTCAGGGTCCACTCCAAACTGCACATTTGAGCCACCGGTTTCAACGCCAATCTCGCGCAGCACTGCCATCGCGGCATTACGCATAATTTGATATTCTTTATCGGTAAGGGTTTGTGCTGGAGCCACGGTGATAGAATCACCGGTATGCACACCCATTGGGTCAAAATTTTCGATGGTACAGACAATAATGCAGTTATCTGCTTTATCACGCACCACTTCCATTTCGTATTCTTTCCATCCGATCAAAGATTCGTCAATCAACAATTCTGATGTAGGTGATAAATCTAAACCACGAGCACAAATCTCATTAAATTCATCAATGTTGTAGGCAATACCGCCGCCACTGCCACCCATTGTAAATGAAGGCCGAATTATACAAGGGAAACCAATGCGAGTAAGCACATCTCGGGCTTGAGTCATATCATGCGCGATTTCTGCATGCGGACACTCTAAGCCAATAGACTTCATCGCCTTGTCAAATCGTTCGCGGTCTTCCGCTTTATCTATAGCGTCTGCGGTGGCGCCAATTAATTCGACATTAAATTCGGCTAAGACACCAAATTTATTTAGGTCTAAAGCACAGTTCAATGCTGTTTGGCCGCCCATTGTTGGCAAAATCGCGTCCGGTCTCTCTTTAGCGATGATGTTGCGAACCACTTCCCAATGTATTGGCTCAATGTAGGTCGCATCTGCCATTTCAGGATCGGTCATAATCGTAGCTGGGTTTGAATTAACCAGAATAACCCGATAGCCTTCCTCTCTGAGCGCTTTGCATGCTTGCGCGCCTGAGTAATCAAATTCACAGGCCTGTCCTATTACAATAGGACCTGCGCCTAGAATCAAAATACTTTTGATGTCGGTACGTTTAGGCATTATTTACGTTCCCTATTGCTTGGCTTGTTTAATTAAATCGATAAAGTGATCGAATAAGGCTGCAGCGTCTTGTGGACCTGGACTCGCTTCTGGATGGCCTTGAAAACTAAAAGCCGGCCGGTCATTAAGCTCAATGCCCTGCAGCGACTTATCAAATAAAGACACGTGAGTTACCTCTACGTTTGCGGGCAAGCTATCACTGTTTACTGCAAAGCCGTGGTTTTGTGAGGTTATCATCACGCGTTTTGAACGCATATCTTGCACCGGGTGATTGGCACCATGATGACCAAACTTCATTTTTTCGGTTGTTGCGCCACAAGCGATTGCCAAGAGTTGATGACCTAAGCAAATTCCAAATACTGGCAGTTTGGCGTTTAAAAATACCTTAATTGCCTCTACTGCGTAGTCGCAAGGTTCGGGGTCACCAGGACCGTTTGATAAAAACACCCCATCTGGATGTAATTTCATTACATCTTCTGCACTGGTTTGAGCAGGCACGATGGTCAGGCGGCATCCGCGCTCAACTAGCATTCGTAAAATATTACTTTTTGCGCCAAAGTCATAGGCAACCACATGAAATGGCAAATCTTGAAGATTTGTAGCATAGCCGCTGCCCAATGCCCAGACGCTGTCGTTCCATGCATGTTGACTCGTACAACTCACAACTTTCGCTAAATCCATGCCTTTTATGCCGGGAAAAGCTATAGCCTTTTGCAATGCCTGCTGAGCCGCTTCATCAATATCTGGCTCAGAATCGATGCTAAGTACACAGCCGTTTTGCGCGCCTTTTTCTCTTAACACGCGTGTCAACCGTCGGGTGTCGATATCAGCAATGCCAACAATATTGTTTTGCTTTAGGTAGGCGTCTAATCCAAGGGTGTTGCGGAAGTTGCTGGCAATCAGAGGAAGATCACGAATTACTAATCCTTTTGCCCAAATTTGGTTTGATTCAACATCTTCAGGATTAGTGCCGGTATTGCCGATATGGGGATAGGTTAGAGTAACAATTTGTTCAGCGTAAGATGGGTCGGTGAGAATTTCTTGATAGCCGGTCATTGAAGTATTAAAAACCACTTCACCAACACTGCTACCTTGTGCACCAATTGCAGTTCCTTTAAAAATTGAACCGTCGGCTAATACAAGCAGGGCAGAAACAGCCAAGTCAACCTCCTATTTTATAGAGATAACTAAGGAAAATACCGTAAATTACAGCATTTCCTGCATTTATACGCTAATTTCACAAAATACAGCGCATTATGTCTCTGCCAAAAATCCTCGATAAGGATTACCCAACTACACTGCAGGTCATAAAAAACCTGACTTTTGGGCACTACCAAAAACGACAAAACCCATCTGGATTACTAATTTTTGGCAAATTCCGCGCATTATATACAAGAATAATAAATGCGTCTATTGCTTATTTAAATTAATCACAAAAGTACAATAAACATAGATTTATCGGTAAAAATGAGCTGGACACTCTATTTTTATCAGTTTAGTGCCAGCACATCTTGCATAGAATAAAGTCCAGGTGGCTTATTTTTAATCCACTCTGCGGCAGCCAATGCGCCATTGGCAAAGGTCAAACGACTAGATGCTTTATGCGTAATTTCTAGTCTTTCCCCTAATGTTGCAAACAAAACGGTATGTTCACCAACGATGTCTCCCGCACGAACCGTGGCGAACCCTATGGTGTCTTTGTTGCGTTCAGATGTTGTTCCCTCTCTGCCATATACGGCGCAGGTGCTTAAATTGCGACCGAGCGTTTGTGCAATTGCTGTTCCGATAGCCATTGCGGTGCCTGATGGGGCGTCTTTCTTGAAGCGATGATGTGCCTCTAAAATCTCAATATCTGCTTGCTCACCCATTACCTTTGCCGCCTGTTTGACAAGATTAAGCATTAGATTCACACCCACGCTGTAGTTCGCGGCAAATACAATCGGCACCTGCTTAGCGGCGAGATCAATCAGCGCCAGCTGTTCTTGATTTAATCCAGTAGTACCAATAACGATAGGTTTTGCACTTTTTATCGCGATATTTAAATTATCAGCGAGTGCTTCTGCCAATGTAAAGTCGATAAGTACATCAGCATTGTCAATTAAACGGGGCGTGATCTCAGACAGCGTCACATACTGCTTATTAATACCGGCAATCTCCCCCGCATCCATACCGATGAACGAAGACCCCTTGCGCACGCTTGCAAAACCCAATGCGAGGTTAGCATGCTGATAGCACGCGTCTATCAATACACGACCCATACGGCCATTTGCGCCTAAAACTCCAACCCTAGTCATAAATCTGCTCAAAGTATGTTTAATGGCACTACTTTAGCAAATAAATACACAATTATTTATAGTAAATTTTGACCTAGCCGAAAAAATTGATAAGACTATGACTATAAATTCTATTTTAGGAAAGTAAATGACATGGCAAGTGTAAAGGTTTGGGACGTCCCTACCCGTTTATTTCACTGGGGCTTAGTCACTGTATTTATTTTTCAGTTTGTGACTGGCGATATCTTAGATGATGCCATGCAGTTGCACTTTTATGGCGGGTATGTCGCGCTGGGCCTTCTTCTATTTCGGATAATATGGGGGGTCGTTGGAAGCTATCATGCTCGTTTTACCAATTTCATATATTCTCCAGTCACTGCTATTAAATATCTACAAGGCAAAACCGACACTCAGACCTATCTTGGGCACAACCCCTTAGGCGGATATTCGGTCTTGGCAATTTTGGCCGTGATGTTAAGTCAAGCCATCAGCGGATTATTTATGACCGACGATATCTTCCTTGATGGTCCATATCATGGTGCGCTTGGCGCAGCTATAGATGATCTTATGAACTTCATACACCACAATGCATTTTTAATGATGTGGGGTCTAATTGCATTGCACCTTTGTGCGATTGTCTTTTACACTTTTAAAAAGCAGCAGCGATTGGTACCGGCAATGATCCACGGCAACAAACCCGCCGGCTCTGAAAGTCCACCTGACGTTCAAACCCCTTGGATTCGGTTTTTGGTATGTGCGCTTATAACTGCGGTAACGATATATTTGCTCGTAAATGTGTTGGCTCCTGAGCCAGAAATGCTGTGGTAAGCAAAGTAAGCGATGAGCAGAATTGAAAGGAGTGATTAGAAGCGCTTTGGTGAGTCATAAAAAATTACCTTGCTGGCTCACACCAACAAGGCAGGTTCGTTACTAAAAGTCAGCTTGCAATACGATCCTATACCTTGCATCGCCTTTTTTAAGGTGCGCCATAGCATCGTTAATCTGGCTCATATCGTACATTTCGACCATCGGCTTTATGCCGTGCTGAGCACAAAAATCTAACATCGTCGCGATTGTGGCTGGACTACCTACCGGCGAGCCCGATACCGATTTTTGACCCGATAAAATATTGAATACACCAATATTAAGCGGCTCAAGGGTCGCACCGACAAAATGCAGTCTGCCTTTAGGCTTCAGGGTGCCTAAGTATAGGTTCCAATCAAGCGACACGTTCACTGTGGTTATCACAAAGTCAAATGAGGCAGCCGCCGCTTCAATTTCCTTCTCATCCCGTGAATTAATAATATGATGAGCGCCCATTTTTTTAGCTTCATCTGCTTTGCTTTCACTCGATGTAAATGCAGTTACTTCGCATCCCCAAGCATTTAAAAACTGCAATCCCAAATGACCAAGACCACCGATCCCAATAACCGCGACCTTATCAGTTGGCTTGATATCAAATTGCACTAGTGGATTGAATACGGTAATTCCTCCACAAAATAAAGGGCCTGCAGACTTCATGTCAACGCCTTGCGGAATGGCAACCACAGACTTTTCATCGGCTTGAACGTATTCAGCAAAACCGCCATGCCTGCCAGCAATGGTAGGTTGGGCGCTGCTACACAAATTATGGTCGCCGCTGTCACAACTGTAGCAATTTTGACAGTAACCAGCATGCCAGCCTAAACCAACAATTTGCCCAACTTTGCTGGAACTCACCGCACCACCGACCTCAACAACTTCGCCGACTATTTCATGGCCGCCCACTAAGGGATATTGAGAAAAGCCCCATTCATTGTTAATCATTGATAAGTCAGAGTGACATATTCCACAAAATGCAACTTTAATCTTGACGTCATTGGCACCTAAAGGAGGCAGCTCAACATCAATCAGTTCTAATTTAGCGCCCGGTTTTGCCGCAGCATAAGCCTTAGTCATATATTCATTCTCCTAGTGTTATCTTAGTCTTTTTTATAGTCATCATGACAAGCTTTGCATGTAGCGCCTAAAGCGCCAATAGACTTTCGATAGTCATCAGTCATACCGGCACTTGCAACTTCTTGCACCTGTATAGCTGCCATTACCATATTTTCAGCTTTTTTATTAAAGTCTTCTTGATTGGTCCAGATGTTATCTTTTGCGCCGGTTTCTAGGTCGAAAGCTCGGGTATCCGCTGCGAAATAGTCTTCCATCATTAAGCCAAGCTGTTCAATGCGTTGACTGTTCACCATCATGACTTCGCTGTCGTAGGGAATATCCCCTTTTGCCATAGCGCCCATCGGACCCATATTACTGCGCACGAGTTGTAAAATCGCTTGGCGAAACTGAATCGCTGCTTTTGCTTGCTTTTCGGATTCAACCGGATTGGCGATAGCGCTAGCGCTTGCCACAATTGATAATAATGCAATAAATGAAATGATCTTTTTCATGAAGCTTCCTTTTAGTATTAACGAGCGGAGGATGAGAGCCTTCCTCTTTAGTTTAAAAATTGCGGGAGTTTATATAGCTGATACATCAGGTTTAAAAATAATGTATCTTTTGCAAACTCATCGTCAACGCTAAGCATAGTCAACATTTACCCTGCTCACCAATAAAGAATCGTATTTATCTATCATTTTTGCAAATAGTGACTCAAAGCCTTCGGCTTACCATGCAGGTAACCTTGCTGTAGATCATAACCTAATTGTTGCAAGAGGTGTTTCTGGCTAGTGCTTTCAATACCTTCGATTAAACATTCCATATTCAGCGAAGTGACTAGCTCTTTTATGAATTTTAAGGTGTTAGTGTTGGTGTTAGTGCTGCATAAATCACGGCGACTGTTTAAGCGCTGCGCAATTTCTACAAGCACCTTGTCGCTAATTTTATGGCCCAAGAATCATTCACAATTTTAAAACAATCAAGTTCGTTGTAGAAAAGTGTAAATGGCACGCATGACTCGATTCAATTCAGAAGCGATAAATACAGATATGCAGACACCCATATTTATTTATCAAAACCAGACTTCCTCTCGCTCCCACGGGCAACACTTCTGCATAACGTTACTCTAGTGAAGCTTTAAAAGAAATGTTTGCTTGAAAATAATAGCGCAAAGAGCGCCTAGACTTGTGCTCTTTTGATGTTAAAACTGATAGGTAAGACCTACAAAGCCGTCGATGCTGCTGCTGTCATCAACAATAGGACTGTCTTTAATATCTGTTGCAAGACTCAACCATCGCGTTTGCGCCGTAAACTGCCAATTACCAGCAAAACGATAGTATCCGCCTAAGGTTAGACCGCCTTGCCAAAGCGCATCAACCTCATACTCTGCAAAGTTCGACGCAATCGATTCGGCTTCGGAAACACCAAAATAATAGTTTGCGTAGCGGTCGTTCAAATATTCAACTTGCACACCACCAATAAGTGCCCAACTTCGATCAGCAGCACTGAAAAGGACGCGGTCAAAATTAACGGCGCCACGAATGCCATCGTGTTTATTTGTAATATCAGTTTGCAACACGGCTGAAAACTCGCCAATTTCGGTAGGATGAATATATCTGATACCGGCTAAAAAAGATAAATCACGTGTTTCAATGCCTGATAACTCAATACTTTCTTCGGCCTCTAATTCGTTAGGTGCTAAATCGATACTGAGGCGTAAGCTTGGCTGGTTACGTTTCAGGCCGCTTAGCTTGTACTGTAATGATGGACCACGCCATATAACGCGCTCCCCTTCGTATGACACGATTGGGATCACAATCGACTCAGAGCTTAAACCTTTGTAAGGCGTTGCGCTTCCGATTCCGGCAACGCCAGCAGACCACTGAGCATGCACGCCTGTGCTGAACAATAGCGCAGTCAATAATAAGGTGTTTGGTTTCATGTAAATTCGCTTTCATGGCGCAGAGTTAGTAAATATGTTTACGCCTATCTGCCTTTAGCGGATGATTTATTAAAAAGGTTTAACGCTACCCTCAATCGTTTGTAATTGCTTATAAACGTAGAGCTATCAGCAAGTAAAAAGCCCAAAGCAATTTTATTGTCTTTGGGCTTTCTTTCGTTATTATGCTAATAGTGATTGTTTAAAAATCATCAGCAACGATTAGTTGAGGTCCATCACCTTCCATATCGCCATCAACTGCAATAGCGGTGTATATTTTGCCTACTTCAAGACTCAATACACCTGTTTCAATCGCTGCGGTTTTGGTCCCAGTAGGAGTAACGGTTACCACATAATCTCCCGCGGCTAACTGCACGTAGCCAGTCTCTGCAAGCATATCGGTGCTGTAAGCAACGCCTGAAAATGCAGGTTCAATGTTCGCTATTTCACCATCTGAACTTACATATATATCAACCGCACCAGTTGCTTGAGACGCGTGGAATATACGCACTTGAGCCGCCGTTGCTAAACGTCGACCATCATCGACTATTAAGTCAAGATCTGCCATCGCTAGGGTATTGTTTGCAAGCGCGGTATAGCGCACGCCGGCTACTAGACTTACCGCTGCATCGTCAATCGCCACTATGCTGTTGTCTGCATCTGCTTTGACGTCAAGCAAATAATCACCCGCAGCCACATTAATATAAGGAGTTACACCTTTAAATGGTGCGCCGTCGAACAACAAAATGTCGTTATCGCCTTCTACGTCCGCAAATACATCTACAGCTGGTGCATCAGCAATCCCGTGAATAGCACGGACTTTCGCCGTCGTATTGACATCAGCAATGACAAAAGAGCTCGTGCGATCTGCGACCAGTAGATTTATTGGCGCATCACCGGCGCCCACGTTTTGGGTCGCGGCAATGAACAAGTCTGACCCACCAGCTAAGTCCAAAGATCCAGAATCAAATACTACTGTGGTCGTGCCGGCAGCGGTAACTCTGATACGATAAGTACCGGCAGGCACTTCAACCTGTCCGGTAAACTCGTTAAACGAAAGTGTTGCTAATGGTTGCTCGTCTGCAATATTTGCATCGGCTGCGGTAACGTACACGTCAACAGTAGGAGCCGCTGGAGCAGCATGTACTACTTGCGCTCTAACAGTGTCCATGGCAACTGCAGCTTCATCGTTAACGACTAATAAAGCAGCAATGTTTGCCGTATCACCCACTGCTAACACATTATATTCTTTACCATCTTCCAAAGTCGCAGGGATCTCAAGAACCACCGCGGACGCGCCTGCAGGGAGAAGTGCTTCAACTTCAAAATCAAATTGACCAGTGCGTATGGACGCCAAACCAGTAGCGGTTTCATAAGCTAGGTCGCTAAGTCCTGATATGCTGTTACCACTAGACAGTACGTTCACATTTGGGGCATCGGGCGATGCGTGAACAATTCTCACTGACGCGCTTAAACTGGGCGGCTCAGGATCAACGAAGTCAATTGGCTCATCGCTATCGCTTCCTAAGCATGCGCTTAATGCAAACACACTGCCTAGGGTAATTAGGGCTGTTTTGATATTTTTCATTTTATACTCTCAGTTGGTAGTAGTAGAAAAGGTTTCAGGTTTAGTTACCTTCATCATCAACGATAGGTTTACTGAGAATGTTAAAAACTTGATTAAATTTTGTTAACCTTTAAGGTCTCTATGTATATGACGCCATTCACTATTCTGAATTTTATACACATGTTTATCGCACACAGGACAGCCTACTCGCCCTGAAAATTTGCGCAATAGCAATATCCCGATACTCATTTTTAAAACAAAAAAAGAGTGGCTTTCACCACTCTTTTTTCAATTTTGAAATATATTACTTTATATTTATGAGCCTAAGATTACTTATCTAGATTCCTTGTCAAGTCATCAAAAAATTGCTTCACTCCATCAAAAAAACCTTTCTCTTTTGGCCGATGCTTGGCACTTTGAGCATTAATAGATGTTTCAAATTCTTTGAGTAAATCTTTTTGCTTAGTAGACAGATTTACCGGTGTTTCAATCACAACTTTGCACATCAAGTCACCTATGGCACCGCTGCGCACTGACTTAACGCCCTTCCCTCTGAGGCGGAACATTTTACCCGTCTGAGTTTCAGGTGTAATTTTCAGCTTCACTTTTCCATCCAAGGTAGGTACTTCAATATCACCGCCTAAAGCAGCTGTCGTAAAACTCAACGGGACTTCACAATACAGGTTGTTGCCGTCACGAGTAAATATACTGTGGTCGCGCACATGAACCTGAACATACAAATCGCCGGCTGGTGCACCATGCTCACCGGCTTCACCTTCTGCACTCAATCTAATTCTATCGCCAGTATCTACGCCAGGTGGCACTTTCACAGAAAGCGTCTTGGTTTTTTCAACACGGCCTTGCCCACGACATGGATTGCATGGATCAGATATGATCTTTCCTTTACCAGAGCAGGTTGGGCATGTTTGCTGGACCGCAAAGAAGCCTTGGCGCATTTGCACCTGACCGTTTCCTTTACAGGTAGGGCAAGTGCTAGGCGAGGTACCTTTTTTAGCCCCCGAGCCATCACAGGTATCACACTCAACGAGTGTTGGGACACGAATTTCGACTTCTTTGCCGCGCACCGCTTCTTCTAAGCTCATTTCTAAGTTGTAGCGAAGATCAGAGCCCTGACGCGCTCGCGATTGACGGCCTCTTGCACCACCAAAGATATCACCAAACACATCACCAAAAATGTCACCAAAATCTGCGCCGCCGGCGCCACCGCCACCGCGGTTAGGGTCCACACCAGCATGCCCGTATTGGTCATAGGCAGCGCGTTTACGTGCATCGGACAATATTTCGTAAGCTTCTTGGACTTCTCTGAATTTTTCTTCCAAAGATTTATCCCCTTGCGCGCGGTCAGGGTGATATTTCATCGCAAGCTTTTTATAGGCTTTTTTAATTTCGCGCTCTTCGGCACCTTTCGCCACGCCTAATACTTCGTAATAGTCTCTTTTAGACATAAACCACTGTTCCTGCTAATTCATTCAATTTTACAACAATTGCTATGGACTATATAACTGTTCATTACACAACTATCCATCACACAACAGGCGCAGACCCCTATGAGAGAATGCGCCTGATACTTGTAATGTCGCTAAAAAAGCGAATTACTTATTTTTTATCATCGTCTTTGACTTCTTCAAATTCCGCATCAACAACATCATCAGCCGCTGCTTTTTGGCCTTCTTGACCATCAGCCTTAGCTTCAGCCCCTTGTGTTGCGGCCTTAGCTTGTGCAATTTCCATTAGCTTGGCGGAAGCTTCCATCAATGCCTGACTCTTCTGCTCAATGACTTCAATATCGTCGGCCTTACGAGCGATTTCTAATTCATCAATAGCCGCTTCAATTTTAGCCTTCTCGTCTGCTTCTAGGGCATCACCAGCTTCTTCTATTTGCTTGCGAGTACCGTGGATCATGCCGTCTGCTTGATTGCGTGCAGTTACAAGCTTTTCAAATTTTGCGTCGGCGTCTTTGTTCGCTTCAGCATCTTGGACCATTTGATTGATTTCGTCTTCACTTAAACCAGAAGATGCTTTGATGGTAATTTTTTGCTCTTTACCGGTGTCTTTATCTTTTGCCGACACATGCAATATACCGTCCGCATCTATGTCAAAGGTTACTTCAATCTGAGGGTTTCCGCGTGGTGCAGGGCGAATGCCTTCAAGGTTAAACTGACCTAAAGATTTATTACCCGATGCTTGCTTACGCTCACCTTGTAACACATGCACAGTTACAGCCGATTGATTGTCGTCAGCCGTAGAGAAGGTCTGTGACTTTTTAGTGGGCACCGTTGTATTCTTCTCAATCAGTGGCGTCATTACGCCGCCCATTGTTTCGATACCTAATGACAGCGGACATACATCAAGCAACAACACGTCTTTCACTTCACCTGACAACACACCGCCTTGAATTGCAGCGCCTACTGCTACTGCTTCATCAGGGTTGACGTCTTTACGCGGTGCTTTACCAAAGAAGTCAGTCACGTACTTTTGTACCAATGGCATGCGGGTTTGACCACCTACCAAAATGATGTCGTCAATGTCACCTACTGATAAATCCGCATCGGCTAGAGCCTGTTTAAGCGGCTCAAGTGATTTTTTCACTAGCTCTTCCACTAATGACTCAAGCTTGGCGCGCGTAACTTTAATCGCTAAATGCTTAGGACCTGATGCGTCAGCGGTAATATATGGCAGGTTCACTTCCGTTTGCTGAGCAGATGAAAGTTCTATTTTTGCTTTTTCGCCAGCTTCTTTTAGACGCTGCATAGCAAGTGGGTCTTTGCGTAAATCAAAGCCTTGATCTTTCTTAAACTCTTCCACAAGATAGTTAATCATGCGGTTATCAAAATCTTCCCCACCTAAGTGAGTGTCACCGTTAGTCGCAAGTACCTCGAAGGTATGCTCGCCGTCAACGTTATCAATTTCGATAATAGAGATATCAAACGTACCACCACCAAGGTCATACACAGCAACGACGTTGTCGCCTTTTTGCTTGTCCATACCGTAGGCAAGGGCTGCTGCTGTTGGTTCATTGATAATACGCTTAACTTCAAGGCCTGCTATACGCCCGGCGTCTTTCGTCGCTTGGCGCTGGGCATCGTTAAAGTAGGCAGGAACAGTGATGACCGCTGCGGTAACTTCTTCACCCAAATAATCTTCTGCAGTTTTTTTCATCTTTTTCAAGACTTCTGCAGATATTTGAGGAGGCGCCATCTTCTCGCCATTTGATTCTACCCATGCATCGCCATTATCAGCTTTAACGATGCTAAAAGGCATGATACTTATATCGCGCTGCACTTCCTCGTCTTCAAAACGACGACCAATTAAGCGCTTGATTGCGAATAAAGTGTTTTTGGGGTTGGTCACTGCTTGACGCTTAGCAGGTTGACCAACTAAGGTCTCACCGTCTTGCGTATACGCAATGATTGAGGGCGTTGTGCGATCACCCTCTGCATTTTCAATTACTTTCGCTTTGCCGCCGTCAAGAACGGCAACACATGAATTCGTTGTACCTAAGTCGATACCGATGATTCTACCCATGTATATCTCTCCAAAAAATCTTGTTTTACTAAACTGTTTCGATGCTAAATAAGTGGGGTTAATACCCTTAATTTCAATAGGCTTATTTCAGAATAATTAAAATTCTTCAAACACCTATGCCTTACGCCTGTGTATCTACACCTTCAGAAGGTGCTCTTGAGACCATTACCATGGCCGGACGCAGAAGCCGTCCGTTTAATAAATATCCCTTTTGCATAACTGCCATTACGGTATTGGCCGGCAGCTCTGTTGATTCCTGTAAAGACATTGCTTGATGATGATCAGGATTAAACTGCTCACCTTCTGGATTGACTATCTCTAGGCCAAATTTTTCTATGGTAGATAAAAATGACTTCAGGGTAAGGTCAACACCATCTAACAATGGTTTTATTGCTTCATCTTCTGAATTTGCTGACTGCATTGCTCTTTCAAGGTTGTCAATTACTGGCAGTAATTCGCCTGCAAACTTCTCAAGCGCAAATTTACGCGCTTTGTCGATTTCCAGCTCCGCACGACGACGGGCATTTTCAATATCTGCACGCGCACGTAATACGCCGTCTTTTTGTTCGCTTATCGTCGCATTGGCCACAGCAAGCTCTTCTTCTAGCGCTTGGATCTGGGCTTGCTCTAAGGATTGCACTTGTGGCTGTTCGCCTGCTTCAACTTCTGCGTCGCTCGCCTGATCTAAGGTTTCGTTTATCTCAAGGTCTTCTGGCTTTGGCTGATTAGCATCTTGTTCTTGACTCATTCTCTTCTCCGCGCTTACTTTGGCTAGTCAATTCTTTGCAATGCTGGCTATAATGGGGATTGATTGAGGTGCTTCAAGGCACTTTTTTTATTTTTTTTAATCGTCTTATTATTGATAGTTACGTTTATTCTTAATTTCTCGCCCCCTTAAACTCGGAACAAGGACTGCGATGTTTTCAATTTGGACCCTTGCCCTAATTACCGGTGCGTATGTACTGATGCTATTTGGGGTAGCGATTTGGGGAAATAAACTAGGACGCCCTCCGCGCTCAGTTTATGCTTTAGCCTTAGGTGTGCACTGTACTTCATGGGCATTTTTTGGCACTACAACCCAGTCTTTGCAATTTGGTTGGGCATTTATTCCGACCTATTTGGGCGTTATCTTAGTCATGCTATTTGGACTTTCGGTGCTTCGAAAAATTGCCCATTTGTGCCGACAATATAAAATAAGTTCATTGGCCGAATTCATCGGCATTCGCTACCACCACTCAAATTTATTGGCAGGCTTAGTTGTCATACTTTGCTTTGTAGGTGTCATTCCCTACATCGCTTTGCAGCTAGACGCGATTAGCTCAGCCATTACTATTATGACGGCAGACAGCCGCGATTGGTCTGGTTCAATTAGTCTTTACGTTACGGTGTTTATGGCTGGCTTTTCAATTTGGTTTGGCACTCGCACCCTTGATTTAACCACAAAGCGAAACGGGCTTATGCTGACCATAGCCTTTGAATCAATTCTCAAACTACTCGGGTTATTGGTGGTCGGCATTTACTGCGTATATGTGCTTTCCGATGGCTGGCTAGATCTGATCGATAAATCGCTCAATAACGAAATCACCAAAGCGACCTTAGAGCAGCCCTTTGCGATATGGATATACCTGAGCCATATCTTATTAGGTATATGTTCTATGTTTTGCCTGCCGCGTCAGTTTCATATTAATTTCATTGAAAACAATAATGATAGTGAACTTAGCCATGCGCGCTGGGTGTTTCCGGGCTACTTGGTGCTCATGACGCTCTTTATAATGCCAATTGCTCTAACCGGTCAGCTATTATTTAATGACGGCGCGGCAAACTCTGACAGCTTTGTGCTGTCTATTCCTATTTCTCAAAATAACCATGGCGTGACCATAATGGGGTATTTAGGAGGACTAGCCGCATCTACCAGTATGATCATTGTCGCTACGCTTGCACTTGGCAATATGGTCGCCAATAACCTACTGACTCCCATATGGCTATACTCTCGACATTTGCACACCGGGCAACCTAGACTATCCGCTCTGCAGTTACTTAGGATCAGGCAAAGTACCATAATAGTATTGTTGTTTATTGCGTATTGGTATCACCAAAACATCAGCCAAGCATCACCTTTAGTTAAATCAGGGACGATCGCTATCGCGCTCATGGCACAAACCTTACCTGCTATTTTACTTGGCTTATATTGGCAAAAAGCCCATAAAGCTGCAGCCATCGTAGGCCTTATCAGCGGTGCAACTATCGTCGTTTCGCAAATGCTCTACCCTGCAGTGCTCTCAAGTTACTATTTTGCCCCTGCACCGTCTGATGAAAAGTTTGCATTAGCTATATTTATGTCGCTAAGCGTGAACTTTGCGCTGTTGGTGCTGTGCTCACTACTCTTTAAGGAGAAACTGGCTAATCCCTTTGCAAACACAGGATTAACGCGCCCAAGCCTTTCTATTCCGGCTGAAAAACTCAGCGCCATGCTGCAACGCATTTTACCTGTAGCAACCGCGTCAACATTTACCTTAAAGTTAGCTAAACGTAAGGAATTTGCCAGCCAAACCACCCCGCCTGATTTACTGCTCGAAGCTGAGCAAACCCTAGCATCACATGTTGGCAATGCCAGCGCGCGTATTTTGCTAAATGCAATATCAGAAAACGATTATGACAATACCCAAGAACTCACCGAATTGGTCGAGTTAGCCACACAGTCTTTCCAGTTTAATCATGAAGTATTGCAATCATCTATTGCACATTTGCCGCAGGGTATCAGCGTTGTGGATTCAGATTTAAAGCTGGTTGCTTGGAATCGTCAATACGAGGCACTGTTTGATTACCCAAAAGGGTTTTTAGTAAACGGCCTGAGCGTTTCGCAAATTCTCGAATTCAATGCCAACAGGGGGATCATTTCGAACTCGCCAAATAATGTCGCTATCAAACAAGAGAAAACTCAAGAGGCGGTTGAAAAACGCTTACGTTTGATGCAGCAAAGTAAAGCCTATAAATACATTCGTCAGCACAGTCAGGACAAGATTATTGAAATTTCTGGCAACCCTTTGCCCGGTGGTGGCTATATAACTTCGTTTACTGATATCACCGAATACATCAAAATCCAGCAACAATTAGAGCTGGCCAAAGAAGACTTAGAGCAACGTGTTTTACTTCGCACTAAAGAGCTAGAGCTAGCAAAAATGGAAGCCGAAAATGCCAATTTGTCGAAAACTAAATTCTTGGCCGCTACCGGTCATGACCTTATGCAGCCATTTAACGCTGCGACACTATTTGCTTCAATGCTGCATGAAAAGCTGGCTAAATCTGAACTCTCTGAAATTTCTCAACACTTGGTTCAATCTTTAGATAATGCTGACGAATTACTCGGCATGTTAATTGAAATTACTAAACTAGAGACCGGCAAAATCATTCCTGCTCCCACGCTCTTTGCTCTTGACGAATTATTGCAAAATCTCGCGAATGACTTCGCAATAATTGGCAACCAAAAAAATATTTGTGTGAACTACATTCCTTCCAGCATTTGGGTAAAGACCGATAAACGCTTACTCAGCCGGGTCATTCAGAACCTGCTGGCAAACGCCATACGCTATACTGATAAAGGCCAAGTGCTGTTAGGCGTGCGTAGAAGAAAGAATAATTACTGTGAAATTGTAGTGCTAGATACGGGACGAGGCATAGCAAAAGACAACCAAAGCAAAGTGTTCAACGAATTTCAAAGACTTGAGCATCAAGACAATCAAGGATTAGGTTTAGGTTTAACTATCGTTGAGCGGACATCTGAGCTGCTCAATATTGACATATCCTTAGCGTCTGAAATTGGCAAAGGAACCTGCTTTGGTTTGCTTATCAAGCGTCAGCCGCCTGGACAGAAAAAGCCCGTTGCCAGCCTCACACCAAGTGCTATTAAGCAGTTTTTCCTCGCTCAAAAAAGCGTATTAGTTCTCGAAAATGATCCGCAAATTGCGACAGCACTTGGGGCGGTGCTTGGCGACTGGGGCGCAGATGTGCAATATGCACATCATTTAGCGTCTGCACTTGAAATAAATGAACTACCTGATCTTATCATTGCCGACTACCACCTGGACGATGCAGATACTGGCATTGCCGTTTGTCAGGCGCTTCTAAAGAAATTTGACACATTAATACCGATGATCCTGAGTAGCGCCGACCGGTCTGAGCATATTCAAGAGCAAGCAATTGCAAATAATATGCGCTACCTGCCAAAACCCATCAAAGGTGCAGCTTTAAAAAGATTAATACAAACACGATTAAGTGTGTAAAATACCAGCAGCTATCATAGTTGTAGTTAGCCTGTAAGCTAGCATTTGATCGTAAAGGGAAGTTAATGAAAACGCCTACTAGTGGTCGAGACCATCTCGACGACAGTTATAAAGCACTTGAATCTAAACACAGTGACCGTCGATTAGAAAAATCAATGCGCAGTATATGCTTTACTGGCGCCATCGGACACATTGTTTTGTTGTTTTTATTTGCACTGATGGACGCGGTGTTTCTGGTGATGCTAAATATCGGCAGCGTGGTGCTATGGATTTATGCGTTTTTTCTTTCTCAAAAAATGCAGTACGAAAAAAGTGTTTATCTGATTTCAGCAGAAATGTACATGCATGCTATTTTAGCGACGTACTTTGTTGGTCCTGATCTTGGCTTTCAATACTATTTATGGCCAGTAATGGGGCTATTACTGACCCTACCGTCGAATAAACTCAAACAATCTACGTTCTTCTGCTTTATTGTGGTAATTAGCTTTGTGGTGCTAACCCTAACATCACGAGAGATTGCATTTACCTATCAGCTTGCAAGTATGATCGACTACATCTACGCGATGAATGTTATTTTTTCGGCGATGCCATTTGTTTTTACCGTCTTGTATCTGCGATCCAATAACCAAAGTAATGAAAAGGAACTCTTTTCGCAAGCCAACATGGATCTTTTGACCGGCACCTATAATCGCCGATTCGTGAATGATTTAATGGAGTATTCGGGCTCTGAGCAACGCCGTAGAAGTTTTGACAGCTATTCATTAGTGCTATGCGACGTTGATCATTTCAAACATATTAACGATAGCTTCGGGCATCAAGTAGGCGATATGCTCATCAAGGAAGTAGCCGGCATTTTAAAAGCCAAAGTACGTGACTCCGATATTGTGAGTAGGTGGGGAGGCGAGGAATTCTTAGTTATATTAGCCAACGCCGATACTGAGACCACCGAAAGGGTCGTGCAAAAAATTCGTCACGGAATTAAAAAGGACATTCTTATTCCTGAGCTAAAAGACACCGACTTAAGTTTAAGCTTTGGAATTGCCAGCGCTCACCGTCATATGTCATTTGAAGAAACGATTCGACAGGCTGATATAAAATTGTATCAAGCAAAAACAACCGGCTCAGACCGAGTGCTTAGTTAGCGATGTTTATCACTCTAAACTCATAATTTGTTTATACATTATGCCTGCCTGCGTACGGTTGTTCACGTTCAACTTACGTAAAACCGCTGAGGCATGTTGTTTTACTGTAGATTCAGATATGTCCAACTCATAGGCTATTTGCTTATTCAAGAGACCGTTTGCAATCATGTTCAAAACTTTCAATTGATGGGGCGTTAACGTCTCTATAAGCTGATACTGCTGCAGTTTCTCTGCATTTTGATCTGGCATATTAAAATCATTCGGTAACCACTGCCCGCCATCTAATACCGTTGTAACCGCTTCAGATATGCTGTCTAAACCGACGGATTTTGGAATAAAAGCACTGGCGCCTAGAGCTATGCACTTTTCAACAATCACGGGGTTTTCTTCTGCCGATACAATAATCACGAGGGTGTTAGGAAATTCCGCCCGAATGCGTGTCATACCGCTGAGACCTTCGGTATCAGGCATATTTAAATCGAGGCAAACCAAATCTAAATCTGGGTTATTGAGCAAACAATCATAAGTCTGCTGAAAATTATTAGCTTGCATGACACTCAATTTTAATTGCTGTGATAATACTTGATTGAGCGCGCTCCTAAACAGCGGATGGTCATCTGCAATTAAGGCGGTAAATTGACTGCTCATTTGATAGCGTTGCTCTTTTTAAACGTGTTCACATTGAATATGTGTTGTACGGCGTGTTATTAACATACTCGAAAACCGCTCTGTGGGCTCAGGATTACTGAAAAATAAAAAGGCGGCACAAAAGCCGCCTCATTAATGTTAGAACCGATAGCCTAGTGTTAGGTGCACGGTTCTGGGGTCGCCGTAATAACCGATCAAGGTATTATCGCCACCGGTGCCGGGTATGAAGCCACCGTTACCGTCTGGTGTGACAAACTGATAGCCACCTACCAAATACTCTTCGTCAGTTAGATTTTTCAAATGCAATCCAGCATAGTAGTTGCCAGAGTCACTTTCCCAAGTTGCGCTGACATTGAACAAGCCATAGCCTTCTTGACTTAACAAGCTGTCAGCGGTTTCATCAATATTGTAATCGTCGCGATAATAGTAAGTTGCCGACAACATCACAAATCCAATGCTGGTTTCTAAACCATAGTTTACCGATAGATTGGCGGTATACTCTGGTGTATTGGATATAGCGAATGCATCTGAAATATCAACTTCTTGACCATTTGCGTCGAGACTAATAACTTCCTCAAATTCAGCATCGATAAAGCCAAGTGCTAAATCAAAGCTCAAGGCTTCAGTAGCAACCCAAGTAACCTCAGCCTCGATACCAGACGCTCTAGACTGCCCCACATTTCCTAAAATTTGATTAAGGTCAGTGGGCGAAGATACGGGCAATACTGATATGTATTGACGGTCTTGATGGTCTAAATTGAAATACGTTATATTTGCTCTTAACGTGTCGCTTATATCTGACTTCACGCCAATTTCAAATGAATTTACAACCTCTGGGTCTACCGCTGGCTCGTTAATCGTCGCACGAGGATTGAAAGTGCCCGATTTAAAGCCCTGAGAGTAACTGGCAAACAGTAAGGTATCATTAGAGACTTTATAATCTACGCCAACACGCGGCGTAAAGCGCGACCAACTCTCTTCAGACGGTGCATCTAGTATTCCATCTGCATTAGTATCTTGACCTAACACTTGCGGCACTAAATTATTGCCAGGAAAGATTGCATCAGGACGCACATAGCCCGGTATCCAGTTTGATTCTGGGTAAACATTGGCGAATATTAAACCATTGTTTACAAACGCTTGCTTGGTTTCTTCTGTGTAGCGAGCACCTAAGGTGAACGATAAACGCTCAGAAAAATCAATATTCGCCTGCGTATAAGCAGCCCAGCTTTCGGAGTTGTTGCAGCCAGCGACCTCACGAGTTAAACCACTCGCCCCTAAGACTCTGCCCAGAGCACCTAAAATGGCATCAAAACTGCCGCATGATTCGCCGTCATAATAATATAGGCCACTGGTGAGGGTAAATGTATCGCCGATATAGTTAGCCTGAAGTTCATGAGTAGTATTTTCATCGCTATAAATAGCTGGCACATCAAACACGTCAACCGGCGTATTATCAAAATCGATGTTAGTCGGCGAGTAACTTTCGCGGCTAGACGCAATATACTTTACCTGCAAATCCTCTGTTACATCGTAACGTGCCAAGAAACTGAAGCCCTCAAGCTCTACTAAGTTTTCAGTAGGTAAGCTTGTGTATGAGTCGTAGACACTATCTGGAACTGGCGCGTCAGTCAGAATGCTGGGCAGCAGTCTGAAACCGCCTTTGGAATTTGAGGTATCTTCAGTTTTATCCCAATCAAGTCTGAAAAATAGCTTATCGGTAGGTCTGTATTCAACTGCAACACGAGCTGCCCACAACTCTTTATTGTAGTTCTCTAAATCTTGATTTGGTAATGCGGAAATAAGGTATTCACCAAAGCCATCGCGATTTAGGTTTGCATAGCCACCGCCAATGTAGAGCTTGTCCTCAATCAATGGCATTTGCCCTGTCACCATAAGGTCTGTTTGTGCATAGCTACCGAGGGTTGCTTGCGCGTTTAGCTCAGCATCACCCGACATTTCTTTGGTCACATATTTGATCGCACCACCAATTGTATTTTTTCCGTACAGTGTGCCTTGCGGACCACGCAAGACTTCAACGCGCTGTACATTTAATAAATCGAGTACCGCTCCTTGCGGTCTGGCCATATACACGTCATCAATATAAATTCCGACGCCCGGCTCATAACCCCAAAGTGGGTCTTGTTGACCTACGCCGCGAATAAATGCAGTAAGCGTAGAGTTGGTACCGCGGCTCATTTGCAAGGTGGTGTTAGGTGAAAACTGTTGCACCTCTGTAAGCACGGTAACGCCTCGGGCCTGCAGATCCGCAGCGCTTACAGATGTTACGGCTACCGGCACTTCTTGTAAGGACTCTACGGTTCTTCTTGCGGTAACCTCGATGCGCTCCAATGTACCTTTAGCTTGCACTTGCTCAGACTGTGCTTCTTGCGCGAAGGCTGTAGGAGCCACAAAACTTGCTGCGAATGTGCTGATCACCGCGATTGCGCAAGCGGTTTTTGTAAACTCAAAACCTTGCTTTGAGCTAGCTTGATTGTGTATGTTGTGCGTCATGATAATTCCCTAAGATTTTTATTGTTAATTTATAAAGTCAATTCAAACAAAATTGCTGGCACTACGGTCTGTCTACAAAGTTAATCTAAAAACGCACAAAAATAACTAGTACCATCGTACTATGGGCAAGGCAGGCAGTTTACATCACAATTGTGTCCATCCTGGCGTTCTGCGGTCACAGATTCTTTTGGGTTTAATTAGCATATTGTTAATATTGCTTTGCTATAAGCCATTTATAAAAACAAGAACAGGATATCTTTGATGTTAAGTTTAATTGGATTAGTCGGGGGTTTAACGCTCCTTATCGTCTTAACCATTCGCGGTATGAATCTTTTCATAGCAGCGCCAACTTGCGCGCTCATTGTTGCCCTAACAAGTGGAATGACCGTATTTGTAGGCGACGGTAACTTTGTGCAAACCTACATGAGTGGCTTTACATCGTTTATTGCCAGTTGGTTTTTTATGTTTTTACTGGGCGCACTGTTCGGAAAATTCATGGAAGATACTGGCGCTGCCGACGCATTAGCTCGTTGGATAATCGGCAAATTGGGCTACAAGAAAGCTATTTTTGCGGTAGTAGCGGCTTGTGCAATCTTAACTTACGGAGGTGTGAGCGTTTTTGTTGTAGCGTTTTCGGTGTATCCGATGGCGCTGAGCCTGTTCAAAGATGCCAATTTACCGCGCAGATTTATTCCCGCAACGCTTGCCTTTGGCTCGGTAACCTTCACCATGACCTCAGCTGGCTCCCCCGAAATTCAAAACTGGATACCGATTAAGTACTTGGGCACTTCGCCATTTGCGGCTTGGGAAGTCAGCGCGGTTGTCGCCGTTTTCATGGCTGTATTCGGCTATTGGTGGTTGAAGAAAATGGTCACCAATGCGGTATCAAAGGGTGAAACCTTCCATAATAAACCAGAGGACCCAGAAATAGTCGAGCGCGATTTACCCCATCCCTTTACGGGGCTAATCCCATTATTTGTGGTACTTATTATTTCATTTTTGTTTCATGAAACTTACAAAGAAATGGCCTTAATTGTGGCCTTGGGCAGCGGCGTTTTAACCTTAATGGTGATCAATTTTAAGTTTTTTCAAAACTTGGGAGCAGCTGTCAACATGGGCACAACTGGAGCGCTTATCGCAATTGGCAACACCGCAGCAGTTGTCGGATTTGGGGCGATTGCGAAAACTACAGACGCTTTCCAAAGCACGGTCGAAATTATGACTCAAATCCCAGGTAATGAGTTAATTGGCGCTGCAATCGCAGTAAGCGTCATCGCCGGTTTAACCGGAAGCGCCTCTGGCGGCCAAGCCATAGCGCTGCCTTTGGTTGGTCCATATTATATGGATCAAGGGGTCGATCCCGAAGAGCTGCATCGTATCGTATCCATCAGTTCGGGGGCATTAGATTCTTTGCCGCACAATGGCTATGTTGTAACTACTATTCGGGCCATTTGCCACGAAACCCATCAAGCGGCTTATGGCCCTATGGCCGCGCTGACCGTCATTGTTCCGCTAATTGGTTTGAGCATGGCGATTGCCCTGTTCATTATTTTTTAAGGTCTTAGACGTATGACAGATGTGAGCAAATATTTTTTTCAATCCTGCAAAGGGCTACATATGGCACTACTAAGATTCTCAACAAAAGTGACGCTAGCATGCATAGTAGTATTATTCTCGACGGCGTCTCAAAGTAACGCTGCAACAAGCCCAATGAATGGCCAACAAAAGGACTCAGCTATGCAACAAGTTTCCGCAGACGACCTTGCGCAAGCGACACAGATGCTGGTCACCAAACAGCTTCATCAAATTGATGAATTTAAAACCTTTGGTGGTAAAACCATTAAAAATGTCAAAGTGGGTTGGGAAAGCTATGGCACCTTAAACCACGATAAAAGTAATGTCATACTAATCACCCACTATTTTACGGGCACTTCCCATGCCGCGGGAAAATATAAAAGGGATGATCCAGAGCCGGGGTATTGGGATAGCATCATTGGGCCCGGCAAAGCCATCGACACCGATCGCTTTTTTGTGATCAGCGTGGATAGTTTAGTGAACATTAATGCCTTCGACGATAATGTTATCACTACAGGTCCCGCAAGCATCAACCCCGATACCGGCAAACCTTATGGCCTGTCTTTCCCAGTGGTGACTATGCGGGATTTTGTGAATGTGCAGAAATCTGTTTTGGTCTCTTTAGGGATAGAAAAACTATATGCGGTAGCGGGCCCTTCGATGGGCTCAATGCAGGCAATTGAATGGGCATCAGCTTATCCAAATTGGGTACCCCGATTGATTTCAGTGATCGGCTCAGCCCAAGCTGATGGGTGGACTACCGCTCTTTTGGAGCAATGGGTAATGCCGATTAAACTAGATCCCCTTTGGCGTGGCGGTGACTATTACGCTCAGTCGCCAGAACAATTTCCAAATGCAGGCTTGAGCGCAGCTTTAGCCTTAATTACTCAAAGCGCCCTCGCCCCCGAATTTTTCAACCAAATTAATCAACAGCTACTGCTGGCAGATAAACAGCCAGATATGTATGACATTTCGGCGTCGCCACCCATCGTCAACTGGCTAATGGCACGCGCGGCTGAACGCAGCAGCAAAATGGATGCAAATCATTTACTGTATTTAGTTAGAGCCAATCAGTTATTTATGACCGGTATGAAAGGAACGCTTGAGGAAGGTCTTGCTCAGATTGAGGCTAAAACCTTGTTTATTACCGCAAGCCAAGACTTGTTGCTGATGCCTTATCATGCAGAACTTGCAGCCAAAACTATGCAGGCACAAGGTAAAGACGTCGATTTGCAGTATTTAGAGGGTGATTTGGGGCATCTAGAAGGTCTTAATAATATTGCACAATACAGCGACATCATCCGTCAATTTTTAGCGCACTAGGATTCACTATGAGTTTATTACAAAAACAAAGCTTATGTATGTATGTTTTCACTGCGCTTATTTCACTTAGTAGCGCCCCGAGCAATGCGCAAGTCAATGTCGACAAGCTAAATCTGGATCTCAGTAAAACCTCCGTAAGTGGTTTATCTTCTGGTGGGTATATGGCAACACAGTTTCAACTGTCTCATTCCGAAACGATAGTCGGCGCTGGCATTGTTGGGGCAGGTCCTTACTACTGTGCATTGGGTGATATCGGCATGGCCCTTGGTCAATGCGTTGGCAAAGCCTCAAGTGCAATTAGTAATACGCCATTTATTCGACAATACGAACAATACCTGAGCGACGGACGAGTAGCGGCTATATCCGCTTTACAAGACGACCGCGTTAAACTCATACATGGCACAAAAGATACAACGGTAAATCGCACTGCCGCTGATTTATTGGCGGCGCAATACAAACTTTGGTTACCCGAAGCCCAAATAGATTATGTTGACAGCCAAGCGTTTGCTCATCATATGCCGACCTTGGACGCCGGAAACCCGTGTGACATTTCTGAACCACCGTTTATCGGCAACTGCGGGTATGATGGCGCAGGCGAAATTCTGTCTTTTATTTATAAGGATTTAAATCTGCCAGAAACCAAAGAAGCGTTGCCTGTGCAAACAATTGACATTGGAGATATGGTAAATTTACGAGGCACATCCATTAATGAAAACGCGCTCATTTACGTGCCACAATCGTGCGAGAGCGGCGATACTTGTTCACTTCATATTAGTTTTCATGGCTGTAATCAAAATATTGACGATGTTGGCAAAGCCTACGCAGAGCAAGCGGGCTACAATCGCTGGGCAGACGTAAACAACATAGTGGTGCTCTATCCGCAGGTAAAAAAATCCATGTTTATGCCTTTAAACCCGCAGGGTTGCTGGGACTGGTGGGGGTATACAGATGAAAATTATGCCAACAAACAAGGCCCGCAAATCAAGGCGATTTATCAGGTCATGCAAGCGTTAGGAAAAGGAAACAAACAATGAGCACAGCAAAAAACGTACTGATCACCGGCGGCGCCAGCGGCATCGGCTTTGGCATAGCAGAGCACCTAGCCGCTGCAGGCAATCACATTATTATTGCAGATATCAATATTGACGCGGCGCAAAAGGCAGCTGCCAAGCTAAATGTTAAGCGCAGCAGCGCAGCGCAAGCAATTAAACTGGATGTCTCTGACGCAAACGACATCGCTAGCATACCAGAGAGACTGAAAGATACCCCAGTAGATGTACTGGTAAATAATGCTGGTATACAGCATGTAGCTAAGCTTGAAGACTTTCCAGCGGATAAGTGGCAACTGTTAATCAATGTTATGTTAGTCGGGCCTGCCATGCTTACGCGTGCTCTGCTCCCGCACATGCGAGCTCAAAATTTTGGACGCATTATTAACGTTGGCAGCATACATTCGGTAATTGCATCGCCATATAAATCCGCCTATGTTGCTGCAAAACATGGTCTATTAGGCTTTGCTAAAACCTTAGCGCTAGAGACCGGTGACGTAAACGTGACCATTAATACCCTTTGTCCTGCCTATGTAAAAACTCCTTTGGTAGAACAACAAATTGCTGCTCAGGCAATTGAAAACAACATGAGCGAAGAAGATGTGGTAAATAAAATTATGCTCGAGCCTATGCCTAAAAAAGCCTTTATTGGCATTGATGAACTGGCAGAAACAGCCGCATTTTTGATGGGTAGTGCAGCTAAAAACATTACCGGGCAAACCATTATTTTAGATGGCGGTTGGACGGCGCGATAAGCCTCCAGCGGATATTTGCTCTCATCAGACATAGCAAAGCATTCTAAAACAGCTGACTTATGCGAGTATTTAAGCGCAAAAGTCAGTTTTTTTCTTGCAACCTGCGCGTCCTCGTATAATCTGTTGATAAGCCGAAGTTTTACGGAAAATATCTATGCGCTACGCTACGGTAGGGTTAATTGGCAAACCGAGCCATGAAGCCACTCATACCAGCCTCAACATTCTGATTGCTGAATTAACAAAGCGTGATTGCAAAGTATTGCTTGAGACCCGTATTGCAGGCAGTATTACTGAGCACACACATGCTGCCAGCTTAACGGAAATAGGCGAGCAAGCAGACTTGGCCATCGTAGTTGGTGGCGACGGCAACATGCTGGGCGCCGCTAGGGTACTCGCTGAATACGATGTCGACGTCGTTGGCGTAAACCGGGGTAACTTAGGCTTTCTAACCGACATTAACCCAGAAGATATTGTCGCGCAGCTTGAAAATATTTTTGCCAATAAGGTCTATCGTGAAAAACGTTTTATTTTAGAAGCACAAGTTTTTAGAGGCGACAAACTTTACGAAGCTCACAGCGCTATAAATGAAGTCGTCCTTCATCACAGTAAAGTCGCACACATGATGGAGTTTGAACTGTATGTTGGCAGTGACTTTGTATTTAGCCAACGCTCAGATGGTTTAATAATTGCTACACCTACAGGCTCTACCGCATATTCACTGTCGGGCGGCGGGCCAATTTTAGTGCCGCATTTAGATGCTTTAACACTTGTGCCGATGTTTCCACATACGCTTAGCAGTAGGCCCATCGTGGTTGATGCAAACAGCGAAATTACGCTAAAAATATCCAGTAATAATGTCGACAGCGTACAAATTAGCTGCGACAGTCATGTGGTCATTGCGGTTGAGCCTGGTGACTATGTAAAAATACGCAAGAACAAAAAACACCTCACGTTAGTCCATCCACCAGACTACAATTATTTTAATGTGTTAAGAACCAAGCTCAACTGGGGCAGCAAGCTATATTAAGCCTTTAGGTTTACGCGCCAAACGATACTCGCTTATTATTTAAAACTAGTCCAAAAGACAGTCTTTACACTGTATAAAATACTGTATATATTATCAGTATTACACATTGGAGTATTTTTATGCTTGTCCATATCGATATCAAAAATTTTACCGTGGTAAAACATGTAGAACTTAGTTTGCAAAATGGTCTGACGGCCATCACCGGTGAAACCGGCGCAGGTAAGTCGATTGCGCTCGATGCGCTCGGCTTGTGCTTAGGTCAACGGGCAGACACCAACATTGTTAGGCAAGGTTCTCAGCGAGCTGAAATTGTCGCTCATTTTGATGTGAATAAACTAGAGAAAGTAAAAGCATGGCTAAACGAAGAGATGCTCAGCCAAGAAGATAATCCAGATGAGTGCTTCATTCGTCGAGTAGTCAGTAAAGAGGGGCGCTCAAAGGCATTCATCAATGGCGTTGCGGTCACGCTCTCGCAAGTCAAAGCACTAGGATCCAAACTGATCCACATCCATGGACAAAATGACCACCATCAATTTTTAAAGGCCGATAATCAACTTGCTCTGCTGGATGGCTATGCGCAACACCAAAGTTTATTAGCACAAACTAAATCTGCATATGCACATTACTCTGAGCAATCAAAAACACTTAAAGCCCTGCAAACTGCTCAACAGCAGCGTCTCGACAGAGTCAACCTGCTGCAATATCAAGTGGACGAGCTTAACGCATTTGCAATGGTTGAGGGTGAATTTGAGCAGTTAGAAATTGATTTCAAAAAACTCAACTCAATACAAGAGCTTATTCAAGTAGCTGAAAAATCGTGTTACGTGTTGAAAGATGACGACGACAGCAATGCCTTGTCTTTATTGAATACTGCGCTAAAGGGTATTCAAGATAATCTCGATACAGATCCAGAGCTAAACGCTAGCTATGAGTTATTGCAAAGTGCAGTCATACAGGTGCAAGAAGCCTATACTGAACTATCACATTATCAAAGTGGTCTTGAAACAGACCCAGAGCAACTTCAGGCTATTGAAGAACGCTATGCAACTGCCTTAGAACTCTCTCGTAAACACGGCACCTCGCCTGAAAAGCTGCATCAGGTCCATAGCGAGCTAGCCAATGAATTTACCCAATTGCAAAACGATGAAGCATCCTTATCCCTGCTCGAGCAAAGTTGCGCCGACTCTTTAGCTGGCTACCGTAAAAAAGCCTATGCGCTGTTTGAATCTCGACAAACTGCAGCTGAAAAACTCTCAAAAGAAATTGCACAAAGCATTCAGCAAATGAATCTGCCACACGCCGTGGTTAATACCCAGATCTTACATAACGACAAAGACAAGCCTCATGGATTAGGCAATGATGAAATACAAATCCTCGTTTCAGTGAATCCGGGGCAAGCTCCCGATGTGATGGAAAGAGTGGTATCAGGCGGAGAGCTTGCGCGCATCGGCTTGGCTATTCAAGTTATTCGCTCTCGCGACTACAGCATTCCAACCATGGTATTTGATGAGGTTGATACGGGTATTAGTGGCCAAACCGCCTCAATTGTCGGCAAACTACTGAATAAACTTGGCGCTCAGTCACAAGTAATATGCGTGACACATTTGCCTCAGGTTGCAGCTCAGGGTCATCACCAACTATTTGTGACTAAACTCACAGATGGAATAACTACCGAAACCAAAGTTTTGCGTCTGACTAAAGAAGAGCGAGTCAATGAAATTGCAAGGTTACTGGCGGGTGATGAATTGACCGATACAGCGATTGCCAACGCAAAAGACCTATTGAAGCTTTAATGATCGTGAAACAAATCCTTTTAAAGGCAAATTTCCGGCTAATGACAGTCGAGATAGGCAAATACAGCGGGGATGAACCAAATAGGGATTGATCGGTCTCAAGCAAGTGAGGTAGTATCCCTAGCGAATTTTTTATATGGAAGTCTTATGAAGTTTATCATCGTCATTTTGTTATCGTTTACGTTTTTATCTGGCTGCAGTGACTGGATTTATCGTATTGATGTGCCTCAAGGTAATTTTCTTGACCAAAAAGACGTAAACAAGCTGCGCGTTGAAATGACAAAAGAACAAGTCATATTTGTACTAGGTAATCCAGTGGTTGGAGATAGCTTCAATGACAATGTTTGGTATTATTATTACGAAATGAAGCGCGGTATGGCTAAGCGTGGCGAAGATGTTAAAAAGCGCCTCATCTTGACATTTGAAGACAATAAATTACTTGATTTTAAAGGTGACTTCACCAAGCCCGAAGAGTTTGACCAACCCCTAGCGTAAAGCAAGGTATCTGTTCATTAGTTACGATATAAAGTCTTGATAAGGTGAAAGCCAAAACTCGTTTTAATTGGCCCGTGCACTACTAACACTTCTTTTTTGAACACGACATCATCAAAAGCTTTGACCATTTGCCCAGGCCGAAACTCGCCTAAGTCTCCACCCTTTTTCCCTGACGGGCACTGCGAATAGCGCTTTGCCAAATCCCCAAAATGCTTTCCCTTTTTTAATTGCACCAATAGGTCTTGGGCTTCTTTTTCGGTCTTTACCAGTATGTGTAAGGCACATGCTTTGGCCATAAGAATACCTTAAGTTTATTGGTCTTTTTTGATTTGCTGCAGCAGCTCGGTTGCTTCCGCCACCTGTTCGTCAGAGCCTCTCTGCTTTACTTCTTCGAGCACTTCTGTCGCGGCTTCATGATCGCCCATATCCATATAAACTTGAGCAAGATCTAAGTTACTGGCTTGTTCTGAAATGAGCTCATCGTTGCTTATTTGCGCTGAGCCTGGGTCATCAATACTTTCTTCTTTTGGTATTCTGCCTAAAGACTTATCTAAATCTAGAGCGATATCTTCGTCTGCCAGTGGTGTTAAGGCTTCGCTTTCAGAAAGTAAATCATCAACATTCACAAAATCTTCTACCGATTCATCCGCACTTTCGTCATCTTGCATCAAACTATCTAAATCGAGGCCAGCATTTTTTAACTCATCATCAACAAGATTATTCTCTGAGGCGTTCTCAAAAGCCTTTAAGTCATCAGATAAGTCGAGGTTTTCGGCGTCGATTTCTGATAGGAGCTCTTCAAAATCAGAGCCCTCAATGTCGGCCAATACGTTCAGCTCATTATCTAATCCGTCTTCTGTCGTAATGCTTTGGATATCATCTTTTAAATCGTCGTCACCAAGCCAGTCGTCTAAGCCTGGGAGATCAGCAAGCACATCTTCATCCTCGTCAATCTCATCATTACTTATTTTTTGCTTATCTTCTGCGGCAATATTTTGCGCATCGTCTTGCACCGGCTTTTCCAGGTCATCTGACAAGCTCTCTTGAGGATTCAAGCTCTCTTTAGTCGGCGATTCGTCGCCCATACTGCTGAGCGAAGGTATATCATCAAGCAATGCGTCACTATCCGCAATCTGCTTGCTTGTTTCTTCGTTGTTCTGCTCATCTAAGCCTAGATCGGGACCCTTCGTATATTCTTCAAGCAGAGCATCTAAATCGTCATCACTTACGTCTTCTTCCAATTCAGCAAGTAGTTCATTTGCTAAATCATTGCTAAGGTCATCGGGTTCATCATCTACATTGAGATCAATCGCATCATCATTTACGGGTTCTGGAGGGCTTGGGTCTTGGGTAAATTGCTCGAGTAAATCATCAAGTTCATTGCTAGCTACAATTTCGTCTTCTGTTTCGTCTGTAGATTCATCCAAAATCGCGTCATCTTTCTCACGACTGTCTTCGCTCGTAAGCTCTGTATCTGAGGAATTGGGTAACTCTGCTGTTATTTCATCATCCTGCTCAGCATCATTATCTGTAATCGGCTCAGGCGTCAATTCAGGGCTTAGATCAGGCTCAGATTCAACTGGCTTTGCAGGCTCAACTTCAATCTCTGGCTCTTCATCTGCATCTGCGTCAAGACTGATTATCTGAGACTCATCAATTACCTTGTCTAAATCCTCGTCTTCATCAACCACACCCTCTAGGTCGTTTAATATTTCAGAAGACAAGGCCTCAAACTCTTGCGTCGTCTCATTAATGGTGTTTTCGATTTTCTCTAAAGCTTCATCATCAATATCAGCACTTTCGTCTACTGGCATGCCAATGGCGGTATCGCTTTGCATCGATGCAAGCTTGTTCGACTGTGTATTTTTTTCCTCACTTGCTTGTGATGCTTGTTGAACGCTGGCCAACAGCTCATCTGGATCAACCTTGTTTTCGACCTGTGCTTGCTCATCAGTGCTTTGCTCAACAGGACTCTGATCATCGGGGCCTTGTTCATCAAAACCTTGCTCACCTAACTCAGAATCATTAATCGTTGAAGCGTCACCTTCGAGGTCATCAACCATCTTTTCAGCATTTTCATCATTTGCTGAAGGCTGTTCTGTAGAGGGTTTTAAATCAATTTCTTGGTTTTCATACTCATCGTCGTCTAGACTAATCGCATCAGTATCAAAACTAACATCTTCTTCGACAATCTGCGCTTTAGAAACAGGCTTTTTCTCTGCATTTTGGGCATCAGGTACCAACATGTCGTCTATATCGCCAAAGTCAGTATCGCCCACCCCAAGTTCATCAAGACCATCTTCTAGATCAGACGATAATATATCGTCTTCACCCATCTCTTGATCCAGCGCAGCCATGAGATCTTCAGCATCATCATCGTCCATTTCACCAATGATTAATTCATCGTCAATGATATCAGCGACCGATTCATCTTCAGTTGCCCTGTCTTCAGTCGACTTAGGTTTACGCAGCAACCATACACCCAGCAGAAGCAAGATTCCGGCTGTAAATATAATTGAAATAGTAATCACGACAATCGGGCTAGACAAGGTTTTCCAAATCGATTCAGCTTCTCTGTCGAGCTGCCGTTGTTCTGCTTGTTTAACTAGGTCGATGACTTCTTTTTGTAAAGCTAGCTGTTGGTCAATCTGATCTTGTACGTCACCTTCCACCTTACTTCTCAAATCAGAAATATCTTGGTTGACTTGATCAAGGCGGTCGTAAAGACGCCTGTTTTCATCAATCAGCGCCTGCACGCTGGCAATAGAGGCGCCGACTTGCTCTTTGACTTGATCAAATTGGATGTTTTGCTGACGATTTAAACTGTTTAATTGACGCTGCAACTCTTGCTTGGTTTGCGACAAATCTTCTTGATTAACTAGGGGTACGTCCGGCACGGCGGCAGCGGTTGCAACTTCGTTTAGAACCTCTTCTGGCTGCACCGAGTTGGGACGACCAAACGCACGATCATCGGCTTCAGCTTTAGCACGGGCTTTTTGAATATCCATACGTGCAATGTAGCGATCACTGGGCAACTGCAGTGTAGCGCCATTGACCATGGTATTAAAATTTCTATTCTCGAAGGCTTGGGGATTTAGTTCGTATATTGCCAACATTGTTTGATATACGCTAAATTGGCTATCTTGCTTATAGCGGCTAGCAATTCGCCACAGCGTATCATTTTGATCAATCGGACCATAAACTACGCCCGAGTATGCCTCGGGAGAGTTTGTCGGACCTTGCAACTGTACTTGCGCTGAAACCAGCGCAGGACTCAGCATTGACAGTGTCAATACAACAGCAATCCAATTTTTGATGGTCGATTTCAAAACCTTAAGTTGCTCCTAAAATTTCAATAAATGTCACCCAAGCGTTCATTCATCTTCATTGAGTTATCGACATCTTGCGTCAATTGTTTACATATAATCGCGTATCAAGACTTCGGCAATTTGTATGCTGTTAGTTGCCGCACCTTTGCGAATGTTATCGGACACCACCCACATGTTTATTCCATGAGAATGCGAAACATCATTGCGAACGCGCCCAACATGCACAAAATCATTACCGCTCGCACTTGAGACTTGTGTTGGGAAGTCTTCTCGCTGATCATAAAGCGTCACGCCCGGCGCATTGGCAAGCAACTGTTTAACGTGCTCTGCATCTGTTTGCTGTGTTGTCTCTATATGGATAGCTTCACCATGACCAAAAAACACCGGTACTCTTACCGCTGTTGGATTTACTTGAATAGATTCATCGCCCAATATTTTGCGCGTTTCCCACACCATTTTCATTTCTTCTTTGGTGTAGTCATTATCCATAAAAACGTCTATCTGCGGGATAACATTAAATGCAATTTGCCGGCTAAACTCTTCACCGGTAACTGCTTTACCATTTAGTAGCTCTGCCGTTTGTTTAGCGAGCGATTCCATTGCGGATTTGCCGGCACCAGAGACTGACTGATAAGTGGCGACGTTAATACGGTCGATACCTACCGCGTCATAAATAGGTTTAAGCGCCACTACCATCTGAATAGTGGAACAGTTGGGATTGGCAATAATATTGCGATTGCGATAATCAGCTAGTGCATGGCTGTTGACCTCTGGCACAACTAGCGGGATGTCTGGCTCGTAGCGATACTGTGAGGTGTTATCTATAACCACGCATCCGGCTTCTGCAGCCATTGGTGCAAACTTTTCTGAAACACTTCCACCCGCTGAAAAGAAACCAAACTGAACCTTACTCCAATCAAATGTGTTGGCATCGAGCACGGTTAACTGTTCACCCTTAAACTCGACTTCACCACCGGCTGATCTTTCACTAGCAAGCGGATACAGTTTACCAATTGGAAATTTACGCTCTGCTAAAATTTCCATAATGGTTTGACCAACCAAGCCCGTTGCACCTAATACAGCAACGTCATATACATTCGACATATCTTATTTTTCCTTTCTTAAGGTTTCGGTTATTAATTACTTGCTGTCGTTAGCCAGTCTAAACCCTAGTTTTTTTAATGTTTGGGCAGCACATTTATTACTTATTGTTATTTTTGCTGCGGGCCATTCTCTGCGCACAGGATAACTGCGACGAATTTCTGAAAACGACCTTGAGTTTGCCATGTAGCGGCGAAAAAAACTATCATCATTTTCAATATCATACATAGATTTTATACTTTGTGAGACGATTGTCTGATGGCTCAGATTAATCTTCGCATTATTCGAATTTTCTGCATCAATCGCCACGGCCTCATATCTTGGTAAGAAATCACTCAGCTGATGCTCTGCTTCAATAGATAAAAATCGGCATAAATCGCGGTAAACCATATCCGTGCCTCTTGCTTTTCCTTCTAGGGAGTGTCCTGCGATATGAGCGGTTGCAAAAGCAAGATAAGGTATCAGTTCACGTTCGATAGTGGGCTCGTTTTCCCAGCAGTCTAAACCGACTGTGGGCATCTTTTCCCGATTGGCACGCATTCCTATCAACAGTGCTTGATTGTCTAGCACCTCACCTCGACAAGCATTAATTAATATTTGCTGAGCAGTGAGTTTTTCAAGCACTTCAGCATTAAACATGTGCTCTGTAGGATAATTGCCCGACCTTGTCAGCGGCACATGCAGGCTAATAATGTCAGCACTTATCACCTCTTCGAAACTAGCAGACACAAACGAGGCATCAAGCTCAGCGCGCGGTGGATCGTATTTTACCATGTGAATATCTAGCGCCTGTAATAGCGCTTCAAGGGCTTGACCAACATTGCCTAAACCCACAATTCCTACGGTTTTATCTTGTAGCATAAAGCCCTGACGCTCAGCCAACATAAACATACTCGCCAATATGTATTCTGCTACCGCTCGCGCATTGCATCCTCCCGCGGCATACCATTTAATATTGGCAGCCTCGATGTCACTTAACGATAGATGATTAAATCCTGAAGTTGCAGTGGCAACATAGCGCAAATTTGGTGCTCTTTGCAGCAGTTGCGCATCCACAGTGGTGGTAGAACGGACCAACAATGCCTCACACTTAGCCAGATCTTGTTCTGAAAGCCTGCCTGCTGTGAATGCTTTCGTTTCACCTAAACTCGTGAAGTACTCAGCGGCATAGGGCATATTATCATCATATAATATCTTCATATTAGCTAAGCCGCCTTGTACTCACAAACTGTCTAATTAAATCCGTTACCGCTTGCTTTGCTTCTAGCTGAGGATAATGACCAACCTCTAGCGCTTGAACCGCACTATCTGGGAGCAACTCTTTAAATCGGTTTAACATATGATTACCTGAAATAGGATCCTGCACCCCGTTGACAAAGGCCAATGGCACTTTAGTACTCTGCATAGATTTGACCCAACGGTCGCGATACAGCACACGTTCGTCCAGATAGTCCAATAAAGATGGCAGTACTAAATTGCCCTCCTTGAATTTAAGCAAACGCCATAAAGTATCAATTTCGTGGGGCGCGGGCGGCGATTGTTTACCAAATATTTTTATAAAACTTTGTTTCAGCGTGACTTTTGTCATGAGCCGAACCATGATTGGCCCAAATATGGAGTGCAGGAGTTTTTGGGTAAACAATGGCCTGTGCGTTTCCGCAAAAAGCCCGCCATTTAAAAAGCAGATTGAAGAAATATCCACGCTAGGGATTCGTTGATGCTGTCTTGCCAGCAGTTCTTGAGCAACTGAAACGCCATAGTCATGCGCCACAATGTGGGCTTTGCGCACGCCTAGTTTTTGGCATAAATAAAGCGCAATATCAGCTTGTTCAAGCACACTATATTGATGAGGTCTTGGTTTATCAGACAAACCAAATCCCAACATATCAAAGGCTATGCACCGGTAGTTTTCTTTAAGAATTTGCCACTGAAAATGCCAGTCCCAACTAGCAGATGGGAAGCCATGTAAAAACACAATGACTTCTTTGGTATTAGCACTGCCTTCAACTTGTCGCTGTTCGCTGGCCTGAGCATTACTTTCAGTATCCCAAAAGGCTACCTTGTGATAGCCATATATGCACCATTTTGCTCGGTTGCGATATTGATTGAAAGATTCACTAAGCAAGCATTACTCACTAAAGTCAGGGCACATTCTATTTAATTTACGCAAAATACCGGGCCACGCAAGCCCACCTCCTGCTGAACGCGTCACTTCGGCTGCTTGTGCACGTATGCCCGCTAGAATTCTATCATCAATAGCAATCATGGGCTGATTGGCAGCCTGTGCCTGAAGTTGAATTTCACAGGCACGCTGCATGATAAACATAAACAAGAACGCATCCGCAATGGAGTCGGCTGCGGTCAACAGTCCGTGATTACGCAATATCATAAAGTTAGTATTGCCCAAGTCGGCTACCAGCCTTGCTTTCTCATCTGGATTAAGCGCAATACCTTCATAGTCGTGGTATGACAAAGACGCCAAGGGAAATAGCGACTGCTGAGAGTAGGCCTGTAAGCCCTCTTTTAAAACTGATACCGCCACGCCTGCGGTGGTATGTAAATGCATGACACACTTTGCATCGTCTCGTGCTTCATGCACAGCACTATGAATGGTAAAACCAGCGGGATTGATGTCGTAATCAGAGGCCATCACTTTTTCACCTGCCAAATTCACCTTTACCAAACTCGATGCGGTGACCTCTTCAAAAAACATTCCGTATGGATTAATTAAAAAGTGATGCTCTGGCCCAGGGACGCGAGCCGAAATATGTGTAAACACTAAATCGTCCCAGCCATAGTGAGCAATCATTCGATAACACGCTGCTAAATCAATCCGTGTTTGCCACTCTTGCTCAGACACTTGATCTTTGACACTCATAATTACTCCAATGGGCTGCTAAAACTAGCCCTTATATTTTTGAAAGACCAAACATGCGTTAGTGCCGCCAAATCCAAAGCTATTAGACATGACCAAGTTGAGCTCTTGTTCACGAGTGCTGGTGACTATATCGAGTCCATGAGCCGCACTATCTAACTCATCTATATTGATGGACGGCGCGATAAAGCTATGTTGCATCATCAATAAACTATAAATTGCTTCATGCACGCCGGCGGCACCGAGTGAGTGACCTGACATCGACTTACTTGCACTTATTGCGGGACTGTTGTTACCAAACAGACTTTGAATCGCCTCTAGTTCTTTTACGTCGCCTACCGGCGTTGATGTGCCGTGGGTATTTAAGTAATCAAGCGGAGCATCAATACCGTGCAGCGCTTGTTTCATGCAGCGAATGGCGCCTTCGCCCGACGGCGCGACCATATCATAACCGTCAGATGTAGCGCCATAGCCAACTAACTCGCCATAGATTTTTGCACCGCGAGCAAGCGCGTGTTCAAGCTCCTCGACCACAACCATACCGCCACCGCCAGCACTAACAAAACCATCTCGATTAGCGTCATAGGTGCGTGAAGCTACAGCAGGATTGTCGTTATATTTGCTAGACAATGCGCCCATTGCATCAAACTGGCTTGATAAAGCCCAGTGCAGCTCTTCGCCGCCGCCTGCAAACACCATGTCTTGCTTACCAAGCTGAATCATCTCCCAAGCATTTCCGATACAGTGCGCACTGGTGGCGCAAGCGGATGAAATTGAGTAATTCACCCCTTTGATCTTAAAGGGCGTCGCCAAACAGGCGCTCACGGTGCTGCCCATGCAGCGAGTAACCATGTAAGGTCCGACTCTGCGAACACCTTTTTCACGAAGGGTATCCGCCGAAACCACTTGGTTATCAGAAGACGCTCCGCCAGAGCCTGCAATAATCCCAACTCTTTCATTTGAGTATTGAGATTCTTCTAAACCTGCATCGGCAATAGCTTGTTCCATTGAAAGATAAGCATAGCTTGCGGCATCTCCCATAAAACGAAGTGTTTTACGATCGATATGCTCTTTTAAGTCAATCTGAGGGTTACCCCAAACTTGGCTGCGCATGCCCATTTCGGCAAATTGCTCTGAAAAGCGAATGCCAGATTTGCCGTGTCTTAAAGAATCCGTTACTTCCTCAGCATTATTGCCAATACTCGATACGATACCAAGACCAGTGATTACTGCTCGTTTCATAGTTCACCTTTAATAAAAACTGTTGCTCGTGTATACGAAGCCTTATACTTAACGCAGAATTTTTAAACGCCGCATAGCCAAAGTCGTTATACTGGCATATATATAAAAACAAATTAAGCGTTGATTGTTAATCATTCATGAAATCTTTACAAATAATCTGTTGATCTTGTATGAAATTAAGCCACGCAGACCTATCCTTTAATTCTATCGGCACGCCAGAATCCTTATCTTTTGGAGATGTATACTTTTCAAATGAAGACGGCATCGCAGAGAGTGAATATGTCTTTATTCAAGGCAATCGACTCTGGGAGCAGTGGCTCAACTGGCAAAAATCAACATTTTGCATCGGTGAAACAGGCTTTGGCACCGGCTTAAACTATTTACTTACCGCAAAACGCTTCGAGGAATTTTTGCAGAACTACCCGCAGTCGCCTTTAAAAAAGCTGCATTACATTAGCCTTGAAAAATTCCCTATTGAAACATCAGCACTAAATAAGATCTATCAACAGTGGCCGTCATTAGCCAAGTATTCTGCATCGGTCATTCGCACCTACCCGCCGGCACTAGAGGGGATTCACCGCAGCTTCCACAATGCTGGCGAACGCGCCAGCGCGATAACCTTAGATTTGATATTATGTGAGGCTTACACTGGCTTATCTGCTATTCATAACGTGAAGGATGGACTTGTAAACGCTTGGTATCTGGATGGCTTTGCTCCTAGTAAAAACCAAGACATGTGGCACATAGAAGTATTGCATCAAATGGCGCGGCTCAGTTCGCCAAAGGCTACGCTGTCAACCTTTACCGCAGCAGGCGCAGTAAAAAGGGCGCTTCAAGAAGCAGGCTTTGCGGTTTCTAAAATTAAGGGCTTTGGTCGCAAACGAGAAATGATTGTCGCGATATTGGCGCAAGCTACTTTTCATCCGAGCATTGATAAACAGCCCCCCTATTTTGAGCGTATCAGCAGAGCAGAAAACAAGGCGCTTGCTTCACCTAAGGCGCTAACGATTATTGGCGGTGGCATCGCTGCTGCGCTGCTTGCTTTGCGTTTAGTCGAACAGGGCATCAAGGTGCAATTAATTTGCAAAGATAAAGCGCCAGCCTCTGGCGCGTCAGGCAATCCTATAGCGGGGTTTTACCCTCAACTAAACGCAGAGGCCGGCGTTAATAGCCAGTTTTTTGTACATGCTTTTTTATATGCTCGACGCTTTTATGATGAATTTGTTGAACAAGGTCTAGAATTTGAGCATGACTGGTGTTCAGTATTGCAACTTGGGTTTAATCAAAATACGCAAGAGCGACTCAAAAAAATGCGCGATAAATCGCTTTGGCCTGATGAACTAGCCACAGTTGTAAGCGCACAGCAAGCAAGCAAAATTGCAGGCCTAGACATTCCACATTCAGCATTACATTTACCGAAAGGCGGATGGATTGGGCCAGTTAGTCTAATTAAGGCATGTTTACAAAAAGCGTCGAACACCGGTCTGTTTAGCGCATTGTATCAACATGAATTTCTGCATTACTCAGCAGCGGCTGATTCTAAGCTGACAATTACACTGCGCAAACAAGATGGCGTTCAAGTGGATATGCAAACGGAATCACTGGTGATTGCCGCAGGGGCCGATTCATTGCAGATATGCCAGCAATTGCTGCCAATGCGACTGACACGCGGACAAGTAGAAGCGATTCCTACGAGTAAAAAAACGAGCAAACTAAAAGCCGTTTTGTGTCATAAGGGATATTTCACGCCGGCCGTAAATGGTTACCACGCGCTTGGCTCTACTTACATAAAACAAGATATGGGTACTGAACATCGCCCCGCGGAAACCCTTAAAAACATTAATATGCATAAACAGGCGATGCAGGAAAGTGAGTGGATGGCGAATATTACTGAACTCTTCACGGATGATATTCAAGGAAGAGCGGCAATTAGATGCAGTACGCCCGATCATTTGCCATTGGTTGGCGCTATGCCAGATATAGTCGCTCAAACTCAAGAGTTAGCTGATTTGTACAAAGCATTGCCGGCTCATCGCTATGCCGCAGGCAAAAATGTTAACAAGGTATTTATTCTGACCGGCCTAGGTTCCAGAGGCATCACCACCGCGCCTATATTAGTTGATACCTTGGTAGCAGAAATAACAAACGGGCCATTTCCACTGAGCACTACGTTACTGAATGCACTGATGCCGAATCGTTTTTTAGTAAGGTCGTTAATTCGTCAAGAAAATTACAGCGCTAATATCTGAATATCCCAGTATTCTGTAATAGTGTAGATGTGGCTCTATTAATTTGGTGCACTTTCACCGGGTATAATTTTAAATCCTAAGACTTCACTGGCTTTACTTTTATTTAAAAAAATCTCGGCGGCTTTCTTGCCTTTGTCGACACTAAACTGCTGCACAGTAGCCAACGTTGGATGATAGCGCTGACCCTGCTCTATACCGTCAAAACCCACCACATGAATATCTTCAGGAATTCTTAATCCTATTCGCAATGCCTCCTGCATAGCAGAAAGAGCAATAATATCACTCATGCAAAGCAGTATCGTTGGCCTTGGTGTTGAAGCAAGCGCCTCGCGCGCAGCAACGATTGCAAATTCGTGCGTACTTTCAGGAATATGCCAAATTTTATCATCTGAAATTTTGATTCCATTCTCAGCAAGGGCTCTTTTATAACCATCTAACCTGCGATGAGATATAGAATGCTCTGTATTTATGAGTGACTTATTTGCAACAGCACAAGCATAGGGCTCATCTAACAAACGTAATCCCAAAATGACTGGATTGTTGACATCTTTTTTCAGAGCCATTAGGGCTGATTGGTAAGCGGCTTCCTCGTTATCAATGTTTACGGATGGCGTCTTTTCAATATCAAAATCTATCGTAACAATAGGCTTTTTAATATTTGGTAATTGGCTCAGCAAGCGAGGGTTTCTGGGAGAACCATAACAAATAAAGCCATCAACAAAGTCAATTACGTCGCTGACGCTTTCATTGTTACCTGAAAATAGAAGAAGGTGTTTACCAGACGCTTTGAAGGTCTTGGCGACCCCCTCCATAAACTGCGTCGCTACAGGGTCGCTTACCATATAATCTAATTCGTCAGGTAATATTAATGCAATAATATTAGACTTACCTTGTCTAAGTGAACGAGCCGCTTTGTTCGGTCCAAAATATCCCATATCTTCGCATGCAGCCAAAATCGCTTTGCGTTTTTTTTCTGAAAGCTGATCAGGTCTATTAAACGCATTCGAAATTGTCGCTGTAGACACATCGAGACGTTGCGCCACTTCTTTAATCGCTAACTTATTACCGCTCATTAATAATAAAACTCTCAGAAATCTAGCCAGTAGTGCTTCTTTGAGACATTATCATAATTTTATTTAATCAGTGATACCAAATCGTATTCTTTGCGATGATTATTTTCTATGAGCTCTATGCTTGCGTCCAAACTATTCAAATGTACTGTCAAAATTGCTTGCTCTTCTGGGCTGGTCCAACATAACTGAAATGTGCCCTTGTTTTGTTTAAAAGTAAAATCACCATTAAACGCTGTCGAATTGTTTCGGATCTTGATAAGTTCTATGAGCGCTTTGACAACTGGTTTATTCAAGTTCGATTTCAATTCAGATTCAGTTATATACGGCCTATTGATGTCTCTACCAACATTTGTTTTTGCAAGCAACGACATGTCGTTTTCACAGGCTAAAAACCCCGCGTAGTAAACCTGCGGAATGCCTGGACAAAAAAACTGTATAGCTCTTGCTAAAAGATAGGCGCCATCATCTTTTTTCAATGCATCGTAAAAGGTACAGTTCACCTGATACAAATCAACATTACTTGCAGATGCACCCGTAGCTTGAAGTGACTCGCCGGATGAGTTTTGGTGTATTGTGCTAACCAAGTTATTTATCTCACCTTCGGTAAGTAAACCCGCCTTGTCATTAGATGGGCCTACATCGACTATACCTATACCGTCATGGGTATCTAAAACGGTAAAGCAATTGCGGGGCGAAATCTTAAGCCAATTTGAAAGGGCTGTTGCGTCCTTTGTAAAAAGCGTATGAAGAATCAAAGGCGGCAGGGCAAAGTCATAAACAGCATTACACCGTTTAGCAATTTCAATTTGAGTTTCATAGTGGCTATGAATTTCGACCAAACACTCCATACCTAATTCACTCGCACGTTCACTCAATGCCTCAATAAAAGTAAAAGTCTCCTCTAACATAAAACAATTGCTTCCGGCGCGTTTAATAGCATAACCTGCAGCATCTAGCCTAATCACGTTAATATTGTTTTTTGCAAACACTGTTAAAATGGAGTCTAGGTATTCCTTACCTTTTTTTGACTCCACGTTGATATCAATTTGATTGGAAGTAAATGTGGTCCAAAACGGAATCGTTTCTCCATTTTTTAGATTATATTCTGTAAAGAACGGCGTTGGGCGAGGGCGAAATACTTTCTTCATATCTAAGTCGCCAGAATCGCCGAAAACTGACTCACGATGCAGAAAAAGTGACCAATACTCTGACTGATGACCTTTTTCCAAAACATCTTGGAAGGCTTGGCTCTTCGCTGACATGTGATTGACAATCATATCAGCCATGAGGTTAAAGTCTCGACCAAGTGACGCTACTGATTCCCATTTTCCTAAACGATTGTCCACCGCAGTATGATCGATAGGATCAAATCCGGCGTCTTTACCGTCTATCGGATAATAAAATGGTAATAGGTGTATGCCCTTAAACAGCCCTTTTAAGTCTGTTGAGAGCAGGTTTTCTAAATCCTGAAGAGTCTGACCGCCAAAACGATCTACATAAGTAATAAGTTGTACGCCATTGTGAGCTGGCATCACGTTTCTCCAATAAATTTTTATGTTGATTTTATATATTAATAGCTTGAGTCTGGGCGAGTGCAAAAGCACCAAGTAAACCGCTATTTTGTCCTAAACCTGTCGGTGAAATAACATCTTTCAAAGACAAGTTATTGGGAAAGGTCAGATATTGATTAATACTCTGTTCGGCTTTGACTATCACATTTTCTAACAAACTATGATTTGCCATAACCCCACCGCCAAAGATAATTTTCTTGGGAGAGAAACTAAGCAGTAGATTGTGGCAAAGTTGTGAAAGGATTGTGGCCTCAACTTCCCAAGCCTGATGATTTTCATCCAGTGTTTCAGCCGATTTTTGCCAGATTTTACTCATTGCAGCTCCCGACGCTAAGCCCTCAGCACAATTTTCATGAAATGGGCAGGTTCCCTTGATTGACGGATAGCCGGGCAAAATCATATGACCAATTTCTGGATGAATCAGCCCATGTAAGGGTCTCTCATTGATAATCACCCCACCACCAATACCGGTGCCTACTGTCACATAAATAACTACATCATGACCTTTACCCGCTCCCCACAATGATTCAGCTAACGCCGCGCCATTCACATCAGTGTCAAAAGCAACTGGGCAATCTAATTGTTTAGCAAGTGGCACAGCAATTGATGTATTGGACCAAAATGGTTTGGGTGTTTTAGTAATATATCCAAATGTAGGCGATGTCCGGTCCATATCAATTGGCCCAAAACTCGCAATACCCAAGCCTGCGTATTTTTGCTTCGCAGGTATTTCTTCTTTAAAAAAGTTAAGCACTTGCGCCATCGTTTCATCCGGATAACTTGTTGGAATTCTGCGTTGCGCTACTACATTTTTATCTTGATCCATCACAGCACAATTGAATTTTGTCCCGCCGGCCTCAAGCACTGCAAAGTACTTTTTCACAACTCTACCCGTTTACATTTAAATTTGTATACTCTGTCCGCTCAATTTCTTTGAGCCGCTGCTCTGTGGGCTTTTTCATGGCGTTATAAACCAATCCCATAAATAAAAGCACAGAAAAGACGGTCGCAACAAAGAATCCATATTTAGCATCCCCACCGTTAGCATCGGTCACAATTCCCATGATCAACGGACCGGCTGCTGCGCCTGCAGCTGTAAAAAACAATATTACCCCCGCAACAGAGCCATGCTGACTTTTCGGAAAACAACTAATCCCCTTAGAATTAAATGTAGGGTAAATTACCGACATGAAGATACCGCTTAATGGAAACAGATAAACGGCTATAGACTTACCGCCAACAAGCCCACCAATAAAACACACCATAATGGCGAAACTGAACCAAACTAATACCTTGGTCCATTCGAAACGCTGCATCATCCAAATGCCGATAAAACGGCCTATTGCACGCAACGAGAAGAAGACAGAAACGGCATACATCGCTAGTAATTGATTTGTTTCATTTGAGTAACAAGAAAAAACCTCTTCTACAGAGTTCGCATCGCAGACTAAGTAAGTTGGCATCCAGACATAAATGGCGCTTTCTGCTGCAACGTATAAAAAAGCGCCTATGGAGAAGCCCATTGCATAAGGGTCTTTTAGCAACTTTAAACTCTGACTTAGGTTCACTGGCTTTGCATCTGCCTTTTTGATTGTCTTCGGATAGTTAACCATTAATGCCATAACGATTAGCACAGTGCACAAACCACCGGCAATAACATACAACCAAATCCAATCAACGCCTTGTCGAATCAAATAAGCCACCAGCAAAGGACCAATAATTGCGCCAACTCCAAAGAATGCCTCAGCTCCATTCATAGTGCCAGTGTGTTCTTTTGTCGAGCAAGAAATGTCACCAATCAACGCGAGTGCTGCCGTTTTAAATATGCCAACCGCCAGACCCGATAGGGTGATAAGTCCTAAAATAAAATTGAAGCCACCACCCAGTAAAAATAAGTAACAAGAGGCTGCAAATAAACCTAGGCCTAAAATCAAGGTTGGTTTACGTCCAAATCTGTCAGCTAGAAAACCAAGAAACAAACCTGAAAAAGCAATACCAACCATAAATAGAGAGTGCAAAAGACTTGCTTGTGTATTGTTGACACCATACTCAATTTTCACTTCTTTAATGATTTCACCAACAGAATCAGATGTCATCGCGAACATCATGAACATTAAGTAAGTTAGCCATCTGATCAACATTAAATTTTTTTGCGACTTTTCAAGGGATGACATAGATGTTCCTTATTCTTGATTTTATGGCAGAGGCTTTCACCTCTGCCAGACGCTTCTAGTCAAAAAGATACTTTAACTGTATTGAGCTAGTCCGACCGTTCAATGGTCTCGCTCTTATAATATCTCCAACACTTGCATTAGCTTCTTCTGATTCGGTAATAACGAATTCATCCGTCGCGTTATTCACGTTCAAAGAAATTGAAAACTGCTCTGATACGTAATATGTAGCAAATAAGTTAACTAGCATATACGCGTCTTGCTTCAGCTCATTTGAGTCTTGCACATAATAGTCAGTGGAACCTTGCAACGCGGCACCTATCGTAAACTTGTCAGCTTCATATTGAGGCATTAAAGTGTAGATGAAATCAGCTTGACGGCGAGGGGTTTTACCTATTAGAGCGGGGTTGAATTGGTCATCACTTATCTCAGCATCAGTCCATGTAAGATTACCAGACATTGAGAAACCATTACCTAAATTGTAACGACCTTCAACTTCTAAACCCATCGCTTCATATTCGCGGACAAAAGTTAAACCACTGGTAAGCTCGGCTTGAGTATCTTGGGTAACGGTACTAAAGAACGTTCCGTTTAGTCTAAAGTCACTAGTACCATATTTGACACCTACTTCTAGCTGTTCGGTTTCGTCAAACCCCGAGGTAGTGCTAGTCAAACTGCCGTCGCCGTTTAGGGTACCCGCAATTTGTAAAAGGCGATCGGCAATTGCTCGGCCACCTTCACTGTAGCGGCCAAAGAAAGTCATATCATCAGAATATAAATATGAGCCACCCAGTGAAAACGAAGTGTTACTCGCTTCATAGTCGATAATTTGGCTTGCCGCTCCGGCGCGATTTAGATTGATAACGCCGCCACCAAAGCCAAAACCATTTGAAGCCGAAGCATCTTCACTGTTACCCGAAATTACGCCATCGCCGTTCAGATCAAAGTCGGTGTTCCCGCCACAACAAGAGTTGATAAGCTCACCATTTCCCGTAACGGTGTCGTGACGTGCACTCACATCGAATAGCCAATCATCTCCTACCTCAAAGCCAATATTGATATAGGGTGCTTGAGTCGTGTAGTTTAAATCCCATTCCCAAGATAAAAAGCTTGGCGCCCACAAACCATTATTTACAAGCGATTGTCCATCAGCATCCACAATATTCAAGTATTGTGAATTTGTGCCATCTACAGTTTGGATAAATGTATTCCAACTGTTCCAACTTGCCGCAACATCTTGTTTTGAATAATAGTAACCTGCCGTTACAGACACGCCGTTGTCGAATTCTTTGGTAACATTTAGATCGTTTATCATATTGCCTAAATCATTCAAAGATGTATCAAACAACAGATTTAAAAACGCTAAACCGTTATATTCACTTCCTGCCCCAGGACCGTTTGCTAAGGTAACTGAAGTTGATGCACAATTGAACGGATTGCCTTCACCATCTCTGGCTGAGTTACAAATAGTGTTTGCCATACTGCCTGCAGACTGCGGCCCATAATCGCCAAAAGTATCAGTAAAGGGAGAAATAAAGCTACCCGACACATCAGATATTCTAAATTTATTGAGGACGGTAACCCCTGGAGCCACTTCTAAGTCTGCTTCAAATCCAAAAGAAGTTACTTGCGATTCGATGCCATCTGTCAGATCACGATTTCGTGGATTACCGAATGAATCAAACGTAGACACGTTGGTTGTGTACGCAGAATGAAGCGTTTGGCTGCTTGCATCAAAATTATCTACTGCGCCATATTCACCATTTGACTTAACAAGCACGGGTGCTGGTAGATAGGTTGTGACCCTGTCGTCCAAGTTTTTAAAGTAAAAGCGAATATGGCCATTATCTAAAACTTGAGTTACATTAAATTTTACTTGGCCGCCTTGATCTCCATTAAACCCAGTATCACGAGCACCTTCTCCACCGCGGGCAAATCCACCAATATGAAAATACAAATCGTCATTAAACTCTCCACCGTATGCAAAGTCTAATCGAAATTCTTCAAAGTCTAAACCGAACGAAGTACCAATTGCCCCACCCCCAGATTCGCCAGTGTTACTAATCATGTTAATAACACCACCCGGTGAATTACTAGCAAAAGTTGATGCAGAGCCGCCTCGCACAGACTCTACTGCTTCAACGGACCAATCAAACCGTATAAAGTTGTCAGTGTTTCCAAAGTTAATATCACCATATTCCAGCACGGGTAAACCATCTTCATGGATTTGCATGAATTTTGAACCACCCGTCGCAAGCGGAATGCCCCGCACAGTAATATTCGCATTACCGCCTCCGCCTGACGACTCAGCGCGAATGCCAGGAAGCGCCCGGAAAATCTCTGCCGTTGATCGAGGTGTAAGGTTCTCAATCGCGTCTTGGCCCAATGCGCTTACCGAAACTGAAGCTTCTTGTGCCGCTACACCAGCAGGGGATGCAGTCACGACAATTCGTTCGTAATCCTGAACATTCTCAGATTCATCTGCTGTTTCTTGTGCTAAGACGTTGTTGCTAAGTGCGGCCAAAATGGCAAGCGAAAGACTCTTTCTTATAAATGTGTTTTTCATATTGAATGTTTCATCCTGTGTGTGAACCCGCACATACCAAAAGTTTAACTCTTATCGGGCAGTTTATGAATATCGACTTACTTAATCGATTAAGTAAACGTTAACAAATGTGAAACCTTTTGTAAATAAATTTGTTAATCGATTAAGTAACTTTTTTAAACTGAGGATTCTGAGGGTCGATATGTTTTATTAAATCACAAACAATTATTTCGGCAACGCTTCAATATTTAATGTTAGTTTGCCTCAATTGACACTCATCAATAGCCTTGAAGGCATACATAGAATTAGTATTTGAAAACGTCTAACAAAACAAACGATTCGGCTGCTAGCTTTACACATGATAATGTATCAATAGACAATTAATAAAATAACTCAGTTGTCTTAACTAGGGGAGCATATGAATGACATTGAAGGTATTTGATGCCCATAAACATCGTAAAAATTTATCGTGACCGACAATTAAGCTTTGATTTGATGTGCGCGTCAAAAGTTTCCAAAAGTAGCTTATTTGAGCGCGCAGTTTCCGTTAGTAATGCTAACTAACCTGAACTCTGGATAACTATGAAATATAAAGCGAGCACATCATAGAACGACGCAAATAATAAAACACTATGGCAAACATCTACCTTAACACATAGCCCATCGTCGTTGACTGCACAACAAAGTCGGGAATAAGGACCGTTGCACTAGCTACTACTCTATTAGTATTTACCGATATAATTCGTGCATTCACGAATATTCCATTGGCCTTTTCAATCATGGTGCCAGATAGCACATGGTCCATAATATTTTGATTAGATAGCTCCAGTACATCTCTAGAAAACGCTATATCGCCATTAGACGTGACCTGTAAAGCGGGCATTAACTTATGATCGACCACCGGCATGCCCTGCTGCTGCATTTCAGATATTAAAAATTCAGCAAGTTGATTGCCCAATATCGTCGTGTTTTGCAAGGATGCATCTAACTTTACAAAGGAGCTAATACCCACTCGCGCATTTGGACTCAAGCCATGCCGGGTGCGGATTAGATCCATAGATAGCTGCGCGGCATAGTCCTGAATAGACTTGTAGGTAAATCTTGGCCGAAAAGATTCAACTTGATGATATCCAGACTGTGCATAACTTTCTGCGCTACCGGTAGTGACGTCAAGGTATTCCGGTGTTTCGTCTTTATAATCATCAATACCAATTTTATTGTCTTGCTGTCCGTTCATAGCCAACTCTGGTGGCAAAACACCTGCGGCCCTATTTTGTTCGTTTAGCAAATCAGCAATTGTCTGCGGTGGCGTATATCCGGCCATCAACATTTTACCTGCCGCACAGCCTGTCAGCGCAATCGCTGCGAAGGCAACAAGCAACACTCTAAACATCGGCATATTATTCTCCTTGAATGATGCGAACACCGTCGATGACTTCATTTTGACGACTCGACTCACTGGGAATAAGTGCATCCACCACGTAAAAAGGCACGAAGCTTTGTGCACTGGCAACCACAACCTTAGATTCCATACCCAACATGCGCGCATTTACAATAAAACCGCCCTGATGTTTGGTCATAGTACCTGTCAATACATACTGGATAGGCGTGCTGTTATTTAAGTCTAGAAAGTCTCTAGACAGCACATAGTCGCCGGTTTCGGTGACTCTTATAAACTGTGTCGCTTTAAATTCAACTACCGGCATTCTGAATTTATGAAATTCATGTACAAAGGATTCAGCCATTTGCTGGCCGAGCAAATTCGTTTCACGAAGATCGCTATCAATCAATGAAAAATGGGTCACCGCTACTGGGGTACGCTCGGTTACATACTCCATATTTGCGACTAAATCTTGTGCCATGTTGCGAACGTAGTGACCAATATGACGAGTCAATGGCAAACTTTTAAATGCGCCTGGCGTGCTGCCAATCATATTTGGTTTTTCCATTGCACCAAAGGCATCAAGTCCACCTTTTTCTGACTCATACTCTTTTGGTGTAGTGAGGCTTTGAGTCTGCACATCCACAATTTGTGAAGCCCCCTGCTCGTCTTGCTCATCGGGTGCTTCGCCGCCGGTAATGTAGTGCATGCCGGGAATGCTTGCACACCCAGCTAATAAATAGCATCCAAAAATCAAACTTAGTAATTTCATGGACTAGTCTCCAGAGTTAGAATTGTGTTGAGCGGGTTTACTGCTGCGATAAAGCATGCCGTTTCGTAAGGTCACTTGTTCTTGTTGCCAAAATAATTCAGCAGGAAAGAACTTTGTTGCCGCGGCTATTACATCTTTGTTGCGTACATTAATAATACGAGCGTTAACCATCGCGCCGGTTTCTTGCTCGGTGATGGTGCCCGTAATGTAATAGTCGATGGCTTGAACTGAGCGCAAATGTTCTACACTTCTTGACAGCGCGCGCTCAGAGTCTTGCGCCATGATAATGGTGTTAGTTGCCTTATAGTCTTGGGCAATAAAGCCACGGCGAACAATTTCCGTGATCAAGCCTTGCTCAAGCTGATGCCCTAGTAACATCAACGGCCCTTGCTGACTTAAATCTTGACGCATACTGGCTACTGGCACAAAACCCACTACTGCATATCGATACTGACGGTCAGCACCTAGGTTGGCAAAGAGTTCATTGGCTAATTGCGAGGTATACAGCTCTGCATTTCCCAATGCCATTGGCATGAGTTTCTGCGAAGGTGTCTTCTCGTGCTTATCAGTAAGTGCCGAAATATTGCTACATCCACTCAGACTAATAAGCACGAGCATACCAAACAAGCACTGTGAAAATGACGCTGCACTATGTGTTTTATGTTGCATCGGCATTGCCGCCTTTGGTTACATTTGTGATCTATGGAGCTAGCTCTGCAAAATTGATTCCATGTTTTAGCAAATTGACAAATAATTAGACAAACAATACGCAAAGCCAAGCTAGCAAGGGATTTCCTCCTGCCGAAATACATCGCTGAGGGATGAAAAGTAGCAGCACTTCAGGCTAATTGGCTCCTCAATGAGGAGAGCGACATCTTCGTTTGCGGTCAACAGTTGCCGCTTGTTTTTAAACACTTTAAACGCTTGTATTACCGCCACTAAAAACAAATCTATCGCCTGCATTCGATTTATGAACATGAAATTTGAAAGTGGAATACGTCCACTGGACCTGAGCCAAATTAAGCATTCCTAAATAAAGAGTGGCATATTTGCACCGATAGAGTGTCAGCAAACTTTACACATACAAATAAATAAATATGTAAGCAATTGATTAAATTAATAATTTTAAATGGCGCACTTATTGCAATCATTTATTTAGGAAGATACTCGTCATCTAACGACACACACAAAACTTGGGAAACAACATGAAAGCAAGATATATAATCAAAAACGCTCTAGCGAGCCTCCTAGTCATAGCAAGTGCATCGGCAACGTCTGGTGTAATTTCAAATGATTTTTCAGATGCAACTGGCGTAACAACCGTCGGTAGCGCAGCGATAGTTGGTGGCGTTGGCAGACTTACCACAGCCTCTGGTTTTCAAAACGGTTCAATCATTTTTGATGCAACCGACGGCGGCATCCCGATCACAGGTTTCTCAGGTAGCTTTGATTTCAGCCTCACAAATGCCAATGGCGGCGGCGCTGACGGGATATCATTTGGTTTGTTCGATTCTGCTGTTGGCCTGAGTTATGTAGGCAATATTGAAGAAGAAGGTTCTACAACCGGTTTTGCTCTAGGATTTGATACTTGGAACAATGGCGCCTTTGACACCTCAGCGAATGAAATAAGTCTAAGAAACAATGGTGTATTAATACAACGGTTAAGCATAACCGACAGCATGTTCCAATTCGATCAAGGTTCAAGCTATACAGTAGACCTATCATTTGTTGGCGGTCTACTTGATTTATCAGTAACAACTGGCTCAACAACCTTAAATGTCTTTAATCAACTTGCAGTTACCGGTTGGCAGGCATTAGACGGCCAGTTTTATTTTGGTGGTCGTACAGGAGGCGCAAACAACTTACAGGTGATTGATAACGTCTTTTTAGAAACACAAACCGTTTCTACGCCATCTATTGCAATATTGATGATGTTCGGGGCAATGGCTGTTTTTGCTCGTAGATTCAAATAAATTTCTGTCTGTTTATAGATGCTGGCAAAATTGCCAGCATCTAACGTGCAGTAATCCTTTACAACATAGCCCACGCAGTAATATTCAAACAGCTACTCACTACTAAACATTGCTATTAGCATGCTAGTTACCGATGCCGCATCAACAGCGCTCAACTCTTGATTCGCTATCGCCTTTTCAATATCTTTATTCAACAGGCCTTCAAAATATTGTTTGAACGATTCAGTGTCAGTAAGTGGGGTGATTTCACCCGCTGAAATAGCCGTAGATAGCTTGGCCGCGACCACTGAAAAATGTCCGTGAATATAGCTCGAAATAAACAATTGGTATTCATCATCAAGGTCAATGAACTTATCTAAAAATGCTTCTTTTTGTTCTAAATACTGCTCTTGTTCTTCGCTGAAATTAACCATCCTCTCCTCTTACAAAATAGAGTACCTTATCTTTATAACCGGTAATAACAGAAATGGGCCCTGATAAACTTTGGTCAAGCTCTGCATCGCCAGTGTCTGCAATCAGGCCTTTTTGTGCAAGAGCATTCAGTTTATTTTTGGTAGCGACAATGTGGATATTCTGTTTACCAATGCGTCTAATCAGTTCTGGGCTCAACTGCTGATTGCCACGGCCAAAAATATGCCCTTGCCCACCAATCAATGTGATAACAAGCTGCGTGGGCTTATCTTTGCTTAAGCTTAGCAGCTGCTGAGCCGTGACATCTGCTGCTAACACTTGATTGTTTTGCACAACATCGACGCCTAACAAGGTATTGTCTAAGCCGCATGCCTGCATAATGGAGTCGACCGTGCTGCCTGAGCCCATTATGAATAAATGTTCAGGCTCGTCTTCCATTAGTTCGATAATGTGTGCAGCAATATCGTTTAACACCAACTCGTCTGACTCTTTTCCACCCATTTTGACTGCTTGAATATAATTTAGCTCTGCAGGCACCTGCATTTCACCAAAATAACGCGCAATAACCTGACCATTTCTAAATTTTTCTTCGTCGATGTCTTTGACTTCTGCTTCTAGTAAACTCACAAGTTCACCAGCAATAACCTGACGCAAAACCTTGCCTGCGCCACCGGGCGTAATAGCATATACACCAGAGTGAATTTTGCATCCAGCGGGAATACCCAATACAGGGATTGCTGAGCCAATAGCCGAAAATATATTCCGAGCGGTGCCGTCTCCGCCTGCAAACAAAATCAAATCCACTTGCTCATTCGTCAATGCTTTAGCGAGGGCTTCGGTATCGCTGTGCTCCGTTTGCGATTGCGAGGCCTGATATATCACTTGAGTATCGAAACCTAATGCCTTGGCAGTATTCTCACCCATATCGCCGCCTGCTGTGAAGACTGTTACTGACGCTTTTACACTTAAAATTTCACTTAAGGCTTTATGTGTTTTTGCCATCGCCAGTTGCTCAGCGCCGGCGTTTAATGCGGTTTCTCGAATGGCGGCTCCATCGCTGCCTTTTAAAGCTAAAGCCCCGCCAATGCCTGCAAAAGGGTTAACAATTAAACCAAGGCGAAATTTTCGCTGAGGAGAATACTGATGAGCTGGCTCGGTCATTCGCTCACCTGTGTAACTAGTATGCTGCGGCTTGAAAATTCAGCCACACCATAGTGCTCCCTCAGAACCGCGATAAACTGCTGAGCGCGAGGCGGAAAACCTTGCTCGATATACAATAGTAGCTGCTGTTTTACTGCATTTTCAAAGCGAGTGCTATCGACGTTAGTCAGACTTAAATTATCGTTGCTTATCCTAAAGGGCTTATTGCAGGCCAGTGAAAATGCCCATTCAATGGCTTGGGGTTTAACCTCAACACTTTCAAAGGCTAGCTGTTGCTGCTGATCTCTGCCATCAGGTGCATACCAATACCCATAATCGACTTGCAGTCTGCGTGTTGCTCCAGCTATGCACCAGTGTGCTACTTCGTGAAGCGCGCTGGCAAAATAATCTCGGTTAAAAAAGATTTTATTACCCCTCGGTAAAGATGATAATGCTTGCGGAGCAAGCCACTGTAACTTGTTCGAAGCGTTATAGGTGTCTTGTGTGCTAACGCCGTTAGCGTCAACGAAGTATGCTGAGGCTTGAGCACTGTAAGGCAAGTAAATGGGTTCACTGGCATGCGCAATTAGATAGGTTTTTGCATTTTTCGCAATATCGCTTGGCTCTGCAAAGCAAGCATTAAACAAGCTAATTAAGTCGCTTGCACAAAACTCCGACACTTTAGCATCAAGGTGTTGATAAAAAACACTTGGGGTATCTACAGAGTTTTGGTTATATTGCATATACAGACTTATTCACGTTAAGCGATTCGCTTGGCCGTAGGCATTGATAGTTCGCAAAACCCCGTATAAATAAAGTATCACTTTTGTTTGGGCATCAACTTTTAATATACGACTTTCAACGCGCTATTTTACAGGCCAGTAGTATAACTGAAAAGAATGCTAAAAAAGAGGTCAATACTATGAGAACTTGGCAACTATGTTAGAAAACACACTATGCGGTAACGAGCAAAACCATTGGAACGAGTTAGATTGGAAGTATGCCAACCCATTTATTGTGCTATGGCATATTCATCAAGACGATATCGACCATTATAAACATGCCAACAACACTGCTTATGTAAAACAGTTAGAAACCCTTGCTTGGGCTCATTCCAACCACTTAGGCCTGTGCTTTGAGGACTATGAAGCCCTCGATAGGGCCATGGTAATTCAACATCATGATCTGCGCTATCATGTGCCATCTTTAGAAGATGAAACGATTGCATGCGCAACGTGGATCACCAAATGCGATAAACGCCTGCGACTGCAGCGACAATTTCAATTTATTTCTACTAGCTCTGGTAAAACGGTATTCTCTGCCACCACTGACTTTGTATGCATAAAGCTATCAACCGGCGCGGTTAAAGCAATGCCGCAAGCTTTTATCGACGTATACGCCACCCATTGCCTAGAGTCATAGTATGAAATCTGCATTAAGCTGGCTGTTAATATTATCACTCAGTATTAATGCCTATTTGTGGTGGCAACTCACGCACACGCACGAACAACAAGATACGCCTCAAAACGATGCCACATCGCAACCATCGCAAAACCTTAGCACGTCAACACCACTTAGCTTTGCTGATAAGCAATCTGAAAACGTCGTTTCCGAGCGTGCAAGCAATGTAGACAACGGGCGTGTCACCGACGCCCCGCCAGAGGGTGTTACTTTGGCTTTTTTGCGCAGCTTAAAAAAAGCTAAGGCTTTTGAGGCTTTAAGTTTTCATGTACGCACTTATCTCAGAGATAATCCGCAAGATATAGATGCACTGCTGCTTGAAGCTGAGGCCTATTATTATACGCAACCTTTAAACACCGCCTTGGTTAATTATTATGGCTTACGCGATGCCTTTATTTTGCCAGCTCAGCTAGAAGAAATAAACCAATTAATCGACGTTAATACCACACGCATTATTCAGCAGTTTAGTGGCGATGGCAGCTGGGATTTATTGGCCTCGTTTTTAGAGCCACTAGTACAGGTTGACCCTCTCAATCGTCGCTATATCATGGCACTTGCCAAAGCCTATGGCATGCAGGCGCAAACCGTACTGATGGAAAATGTATTAGCCGCGTTGCCCGCTAACGATGCCAGAGCACAACGTCTGCGTGAGAGTATCTACGCTCAAGATGCTGAGCCAGAGCCTCCTACCCTTGCCAGCAACCAATCTAATAATGATGGATTCAATCGATTCAGAAACGGTGAGGTGCGATTAACCGAGCGCAACGGCCAGTATTATACGCAAGTAATGTTAACCAACATTGATGCCGAACTGTTAGTCGATACAGGCGCATCCACTACGGCAGTAAGCAGGCAAGTGTTTGACCTTATTGCAAATGATGACACCGCATACTTAGGCACATTTAACGTTCAAACAGCAGGCGGTATGGTTTCGAGCCCAATTTACAAAGTGTCTGAAATTACCGTTGGCCAAGAGAAGTTAAATAATGTGAGTATCATGGTTCTGCCCACCGAAAACATGCGCAATTTTGATGGCTTGCTGGGCATGAATGTGATCAAGCAGTTTAACGTAGCCTACGACCAATCGATTGGTCGAATGCGAATGTACAAGCGATAAATGACATACAATGTTAAAAAAATGCCCAGCTAAACAACTGGGCATTTTTGTTTGGTAATATAATCACCGCTTCTTATGTGCTACACGTAAGTACCTTTAAGCAACATAAATTTCATGACAGTAAGCGACCTTTGCCTCTATAAACTTGCAGCGAGCTTAGTGCCCTGCTCTATCGCGCGTTTTGCATCTAACTCGGCAGCCACATCTGCACCACCAATTAAATAATGAGCAGGCTTAAGACCCTCAGCTATCTCCTTTAACGGCACTTGACCAGCACAAATAATCACATTGTCGACGGCAAGCAACTGCGGCTCACCGTTGACTCTAATATGCAGCCCGGCATCGTCAATTTTTTCGTACTCCACGCCAGCAATCATGTTAACGCCTTTCATCATCAAGCCTGCACGATGTGCCCAACCGGTAGTTTTACCCAAACCGGAGCCGACTTTAGTAGTTTTGCGCTGCAGCAAGAATATCTCTCTGGGGGATGGTTCAGGATCAGCTCGCATGCCCTCAACGCCGCCGCGTGCTTTGAACTCCATATCAATACCCCATTCTTTCATAAAAGCAGGGATATTGGTTGAGGTAGATACTTTGCCATGCGACAAGAATTCAGAAACATCAAAACCAATACCGCCAGCACCTATGATTGCAACACGTTTGCCCACTGGCTTTTTATGTTTGATCACATCGATATAATTAAGCACCATCGGATGCTCAATACCTTCAATTGCCGGCAGACGCGGTGAAATACCGGTGGCAATAATGACTTCGTCAAAACCCATTTCGTTCAAGCTTGTTGCATCGACGCGCGTATTTAAACGAACATCTACCCCATGCAATTCGAGCTGCACTTTGAAGTAGCGGATTGTTTCGTAGAACTCTTCTTTACCCGGAATTTGCTTGGCTATATTAAACTGTCCACCCAGCTCGCTGTCGGCGTCAAATAAAGTCACTTTATGACCACGAGAAGCTGCAGTGTATGCTGCCGCTAAACCAGCAGGCCCGCCGCCAACCACCGCAATATTCTTAATCGTAGTGGCCGGCGAAATGGTTAATAGCGTTTCATGGCACGCACGGGGATTGACCAAACAGCTTGTCATTTTGCCTTCAAAAGCATGATCCAAACAGGCTTGGTTGCAGCCTATGCAGGTATTGATGTGACTGGCTTGGTTGTTTTGTGCCTTTTTTACAAAATCAGCATCTGCTAAAAATGGGCGCGCCATTGATACCATGTCAGCATCGCCTCTCGCAAGAACTTCTTCCGCCACTTCTGGGGTATTAATCCGGTTAGAGGTGATCACTGGAATATTCAGCGCTTTTCTAAACTTTGCGGTTACCCATGTAAATGCGGCTCTAGGTACTTTGGTAGCAATCGTTGGTATACGCGCTTCGTGCCAGCCAATACCGGTATTGATGATCGTTGCCCCGGCTTTTTCGACGTTTAAGCCAAGTTCTACAACTTCTTCGTATGTGCTGCCGCCTTCCACGAGGTCGAGCATCGACAGTCTGTATATGATAATGAACTTCTCACCTACAGCTTCACGAACCCGGCGCACTACCTCTACCGGAAGTTTAATACGATTCGCGTATTCACCGCCCCATTCATCTTTACGCTGATTAGTACGTTGAGCAATAAACTGGTTTAAAAAATACCCCTCTGAGCCCATAATTTCAACACCGTCGTAACCGGCTCTTTGCGCTTGCAAAGAGGTATATACGAAGTCATCTATCTGCTTTTCAATTTCTTCGGTGGTGAGTTCTTTGGGCACAAACGGATTGATAGGCGCCTGAATAGGTGAAGGCGCGACTAAGTTTTTGTTATAAGCATAACGGCCAGTGTGCAAGATTTGCATGCATATTTTGCTGCCTTCGGCATGCACCGCATCGGTAACTTGCTTATGATTTTTAACCGCTTCGTCTGAATTTAGTCTGCAGGTAACCGCATGGGTTGCGCCTTCATCGTTGGGGCCTATGCCGCCGGTCACGATTAATGCCACACCACCCCTTGCACGCTCGGCAAAAAAGGCCGCCATACGTTCATGCCCATTTGGCTCTTCTTCTAAACCGGTATGCATAGAACCCATGATAATGCGATTATTTAGTGTGGTAAAACCTAAGTCTAGCGGACGGAAAATATGAGGATATGGCGAACTTACTGCTACATTCATGAATGGACCTTTTCTGCTTTGAGGATAACGTACCGTTGGATGTTAATACTACATTGCGTGTGTTTTAGCTTAATTTGCTTTGCTATTGGCGGCTAAAACAAGAGATGACAGCCATTTAGGCCGCCATCCTATATACTAATCGACAAGATTATTGGGCATATCTTTGCGGTATTCACTCCACAACTTACCACTTTCAACACCGTAGCGACGTACCACGGTGACCACCTTATCCGACTCGTTTTCATCTAACACGTGCAATAACTGCTGATAATACTTAATGGCTACATCACGCGCTGCCTGCTCTGAAAAGAACAAACCACCTAAGCGTGCGTAAATGTTTTTAAATCCGTTCATCATCAGTACATAAACGGGATTATTTGAGGCAAAGGCTAAATCGTGATGCATTTGATAGTCGTTCTGCGCAAAGGCAACGCCTTCTTGAGACACCGTTTTATAACGCTCAATGATTTCTCTACTTTGCTCAGGACTTTGTTTAAAAGCAGCTCTAATGAATACTGCACTTAGGTTAGTACGTGCTGATAGCAAGTTGTCGAGAAGTGCTGGTTGCCCTTCTTGGTCTAAGCGAGCGAGGGTTTCGAGGATATTGAGACCGCAGGTTTCCCAGTAGTTGTTTACTTTGGTCGGTTTGCCATGCTGAATGGTTAACCAACCATCGCGAGCCAAACGCTGCAGCACTTCACGCAAGGTGGTGCGCGTAACGCCTATTAATTCAGAAAGTTCACGTTCGGCTGGCAATATAGTACCAGGGGGAAAACGACCACTCCAAATAGACTCAACGATATACTCTTCGGCGAATCCGGCAGGACTTTGAGACTTATAAATCATGCTCACTCTGCAATCTGTTAACGAAAATTTAACTGATTGTACCAGATGCTTCACACAAGAAAAGTTTTAAATTTATTAGTTTTATTGGTCATACACGCCGAAGGTAAGATTGTTGCATACCGTGAGATTTATGGTCGATATAAAGTAGCAAAAATAGCTTCTAATCAAACAAACTATATTCGCATATATCAAATTAGAATCAGCCGTATCCCTAGACAACTATTTGTAAATACCTAGCGTCGGCTGAGTGCCTAAGCGGACATAGGAACGGCAATCCTTAAACTGGCGCTTTGGGCATGATGCTGCCGTTGCGGTTTTCTTGTATTTGGAATTGTTTGAGTGAAAATATGATGTTCGTTTTAAAAATACTTGGGGTTAATTCACGGTTATTTTAAATTGATAATATAAATACTTTTCTCGATAGCTGACGTTCATTATCACTTTGCATAAGCGGCCATTTACCGCTCTTGTAAATAGTCCGTCTTTATGTTTTTGTTAGCTTCCCCAGCCTCTAGTCTCTCGGCTAACCAGACCTTTATGATTGATTGGCGAGTAACACCAATTCTTGAAGCCTCCCTGTCCAGAGATTTAACCATCCAACTGGGAAAATCTACATTTACACGTTTAAGCTGTTGATTGGGTCGACGCAAAGTAGATAAATCTAAGTCATCTATAATATCGTCTTTATTGTCGTCAAACTTCTTATCGAATTCACTAGCTTTCATAAAGTGCCACCTCTGCCTTTCTTGAGCGTCGTACGGAAATAATGCGTATCAAATCATTACGATACGTTATCACTGCGGTCCAAAATTTATCATCAATAAGACCAACAACGATATATCTCGGTTCCTCAACAAATTGCACCTTCACTTCAATGTGATAATCGTCCATCCATAGCTTTTGAGCATTCTCAAAATCGATACCATGCTTTGATAAGTTGGATATACTTTTTTGTTCGTCATATTCAAAACCTTTCATAAGTATAGAAATTATACCTATTTAGACAAAACAGCAAGATAAATTTGATGGGAAACTAACACTTTGGATAAGCGTGTTTGGCAGTGCTCTTCTACAATATCCGTCTTCAATTTGTTATGTTTCACGCTGATACAACCTCTTAAGTCTGTGCAAAGTTATAATGTAGAACGCGATTAAGACAGGCTCAAAAGGGAAGTAGTTTGTCGGGTAATAGGTTAGTTTACCTAAAAGCGTAATGCCCATTGTAAAATAAGCAATATATAGGCACTGAAGTACTGCATTTGGTTTGCCGCTGAGCAATCGATATCCCGCTATTGTGTTTGCGAGTAAAACTGCGATTAACCCGATTGGTAGGGGGTGGAGCGCTGAGCCTTTGTAAAAAAAGCCAAATAGTCCAATGCTAATAGCCTCGTTTGTATTGTTACTAATCAATGCTAGCGCCAGAGCAAGGGTAGCGAATGCAGAAAATACAATTAATGGCCATCCTATACACTTTACCCAAACGGGGATTTGTGATTTCTTAAAATCTTGGGTTTGCCGAGTCTGAATATTATTAGATATTTCCATTTCTTCTCCTTGAAACATAACGAGACTGTAGATTAACCCCATTTCCGATTATTTTTATCATTGATTAAACAATATACGAGTTCATTTACCTGTTCAATCGATTGCTTGAGTTTATCGTGGATATAAAAATGGAAGTGTTTGTGCTGTTAATAATGGGCTCTATGAGAGATTAATGAGTTTAGGTGCTTGTTAGTGACCGTTGGCAACTGCTACTAGCTAATGCATCGCCTCTCGCAGTTTTTCTATGTTGTGCACCAGACAATACATTTGCCATTGCGCATTCACTTTAGTCTGGCCGCGTAAAGTGAGTCTATTCATGCCCTTGTTTGTCGTGATGTTGCCAAATACTGGCTCTATGCAGCCTAGTCGTTTCCCATATTGTCGTCGACCTACTGGGCTGTCTATTTTTATCTTCATTTTGTCACCGTAATTGAGCTTCTTTCGGGACTCATCGTTAATGAACTGCACTTGGCGGCCTCTATCGGTAGGCGGTTTACGCATACACTGCGCTTGCAGCGGACAGGCTTGGCAATCTCTTAAGTACCCAGTGAAACGCGTGTAATGTTTGTGGTTGCTCTTTAAATGAGTGCCACTGCGCCACATTTCGTTTCCCGCCGGGCAGTAGCACGTTTGGGTGTCCTTATCGTAATGGAAATCCAGTGAGGTAAACCTCCTCGGTTTACCCTCGCTACGCTTCAGGCGTCGTTTCTCTTTTTCGGTATGATAGGTTTCGCTGTCTTTGGATAGGGGGTTTCGTTTTCTAAACTGATTGTCAGCAATGTAAGAATCAAAGCCGCTGGTGGACATTAAACGCCAAGTTTTCGTCACTGTTAAAGCCACTGTCAGCGGTAAATGCAGTGGGCTTTGTTCGCGTCGTGTTATTGGGTTTTACGGTATCTAGTTTTGCGAGTTGCTGCTGTAGTTGTTCAACCGCCGGTTGCAGGGTTTGTTGCTCGCCAACTGCACCCCATGTCTGTGCTTGCAATATTATCTGGTGCTTGTCGTCATTAATGGCTACACTTCGTGCGCGCCACATTGTAGCCTTGAATAGTGCCTTTTGATGTAGTCATCTTGGCACTATCCGGATCGGTAATATTGCTTTTTACTTCCCTACCTTTACTGCCAGTCTTCTTTTCGTGGGTGGCTAGGAACGCTGTTATTTTGTGGGCGCTTGTATCTAACTTTTCTTTTTGCTTTTCGTCATGCGCCATCACATCTTCACTTAACCCATCTTGAGATTGGTGGCGCGCTATAATGCGTTTACTCGCACGCTCCAATGTAAGCTTTTTTACGCTCAAGCTCATCAAACTTGCCGCTCCATTCTTTACTGGCATTAGATTTGAGTTTTCAGCCATCAATCGCAAACATGTGCCGGCCAATCAGCTCTTCTTCATCACAAATCATCAGCACTTGGGTAAACAGCGGTTCAATCTGCTCGTGCATTTTAGCCACAAACCCCGCTATGGATGTGTAGTGCGGCCGCACATCGCCCGACACACTCATAAACATAATATTCGTTTCGCATGCCCGCGCTATGCGCCGACTGCTAATCAAGCCATGGGCATAACCCAGTAAGATGATTTTTAACATGACTGCTGGCGAATATGCGGCTGTGCCTGTTTTGTCATTGTTATACCACGCGTCAAACCCTGACAAATCGAGTTTATTTTCGATGATATAGCAAAGTGCGTATTCAAATGTTCCAGGCAGAATTTGTTCAGAAAAGTTCACGGGAATGAATGCGTTTTGGCAGGATAAATCGGGTTTGTAGTTTGCCATAAGGCTTTACCCTGGGTCGATGATATCTATTAGATCATACCCGATCCGCGGGTTCAAGCGTTAAAACGTAGGAACCTTAATAATTCACAATCATTCTGAAATTGAGAAATTCTACAGCCTCAACGCTCAGTTAAGCCGCCGGAACGGAGTTGATTGTTTTGTGTGAGAGTAGCGGAACAGCACAAAACGAGCAACGTAGTGGAGGTCGGCTTGAGCTCTTTGTTACATGGATTTTACGGGTTATTGGCACGATCAACTCCTGACTCGAATTCCAGCAGTGCACTACTGAATGTCCATATTTCTTTGCCGCTTCCATCCAACGCTCCAGACCTTGGAACTTTAAACGACTGCTTTCTTACCCACCTACCAAGTCGTCCCCACCACTTCTTTGCAATTTCTGGAGCCGGATTCCCAATTACCGCGTAATGATTTCCAATCCATTCAAAGGAAGACATACCTACCTTACCCTCTTCTTTAAGACGGACATTAAGCCAAAAAATTGCGGGATGCCCGGCGCCAAAGTATGGCTGATTTGGATTTGCTCCTGAACGCTTCTCTTGCCAGCCTTCAAATGGGTTTGATATTTTTCCATCCGGCTTACTTTGGCTTTCAGCCAAAAAAGGAAGAGGCCCCGCTTCAGAATGGAAAAGGCAGTAACGGCCTGATTCAGATATTTCAAATTCATTAATTGCCTGCCAACGCCCTTTACCAACAGACTTAATAAGTGAAATATGTTCCTCTGAGCAAAGAAAGTCAGACAAGCTTTTTAAGTCTTTTTCTACCAAATACATTGGCAACCAAGCCATGACTTACTCCATGTAACGAGGCTGTAGAAAAAACAAAACG